>NZ_PJBM01000019.1:0-4688 GCF_002836075.1 Shewanella sp. GutDb-MelDb
GGATTTGATGAGTATTCACTCTTTACAGAGTCTAATGCAGTCCGGGTCCCCTTCGTCTAGAGGCCTAGGACACCGCCCTTTCACGGCGGTAACAGGGGTTCGAATCCCCTAGGGGATACCAATTTTTTATCTCGAAAGAGTAAAATTACTGATGTATGTCGGTAGTTCGCTTCATACGGGGCCTTAGCTCAGCTGGGAGAGCGCAACACTGGCAGTGTTGAGGTCAGCGGTTCGATCCCGCTAGGCTCCACCATATTGACCATTAATTTGGTAAATACAAGAAACCACCTCAAGGTGGTTTTTTTGTGCCTATAAATTGGGAATGAATACGGCCTTATTGCAATGATGGGAGCCTATCAACACTCTAGCGTCCACGTTGCTATCCTCAGCATTGAGGTCAATGTCATATGCAGACATATATTTAGTGCATATAAAATGGGATTATTACTTTAGTTTCATTGTCTCACAGGAGAAATAGATCTAGCGTACAACTTTAAATAGCGATGATTTGTGTCTAGTAATAGCAAGCGCATTACATAAGTGGTCTAAATATTCATATGAAGAAAGGAGCTTATACAAGGCGTAAATTACAGTAATTCGTTATTCTCATTATAAAATACACTACAGCGTACAAGCCCATTTTAGCCATTAATAATGGCCAGGGAATTGATGCTTTTGTATAAAGTAAAGCCACCGTTAACGGTAGCTTTAACTATAAATTACTTACTTAATGACAAGCTTGTTAGCTAGTCTATCCCTAAGAAGCCGCCCGTTTGGTGGGCCCATAGCTGAGCGTAGATCCCATCAGAATGGATCAGTTCTTGATGGGTTCCTTGTTCAACAATTTTCCCTTCATCGATCACGATTAATCTATCCATTGCAGCAATAGTCGATAAGCGGTGTGCAATAGCAATAACCGTTTTACCTTCCATTAGCTGGTATAAACTTTCTTGAATAGCAGCCTCTACTTCAGAATCTAACGCTGAAGTTGCCTCATCAAGTAATAAAATGGGCGCATTCTTTAGTAGGACGCGTGCAATAGCAACTCGCTGACGTTGACCGCCAGATAGTTTTACACCACGTTCACCGACTTGTGCGTCAAGCCCCGTATTGCCTTCAGGATCGCTTAGTCCTTGAATAAACTCATATGCTTGTGAATGTTTGATGGCACTGGTTAACTCGTCTTCAGAAGCATCTGGGTTACCATACAGAATATTCTCCCTAATGGAGCGGTGGAGCAGGGAGGTATCTTGGGTGACCATACCAATATGTGCGCGTAGGGAATCTTGAGTGACTTGGGTTATATCTTGTTTATCAATGAGGATTTTACCTGCTTCGACATCATGAAAACGCATTAACAAGTTAACTAATGTTGACTTACCGGCGCCGGAGCGGCCAACTAAACCCACTTTTTCGCCAGCTTTGATATTCAGATCTAAGTTGTCTATAACACTCGTTTTTTCACCGTAATGAAAACTCACGTCGTTAAAATCAATACTACCTTTATCAACCGTTAGATCTGGCGCATTATCAATATCGGTTATCTCGGTCGGCTTCGATAACGTATTCATACCATCTGCAACAGTCCCTATGTTTTCAAATAGAGAGCTTATTTCCCACATTATCCATTGAGACATACCGTTAAGGCGTAAAGATAAGCTAATGGCAATCGCAATCGAGCCAACAGTAATAGCACTATCACTCCATAGCCAAATAGATACCGCTGCAATACTAAACGCCAACATGTAGTTAATGATCTGCACGCTAACATTTATCCAAGTCACAAGGCGCATTTGGCGATAAACAGTATGCAAGAATGTCTTCATGCTGCCTTTTGCGTATTCAGCTTCTTTCTGGGTGTGAGAGAATAATTTTACCGTGGTAATGTTGGTATAACTATCGACAATACGCCCCATCATGGTTGAACGAGCATCAGCTTGTTCTGTAGATACTTTTTTAAGTTTTGGTAAGAATTTTACTTGTAAAGCAATGTAGACCAGCAGCCAGACAAGCATGGGTAGCATTAGTCTCAAATCGGCTTTTGCTATCATCACGACCATAGAAGTGAAATACACCAAAATATACACCAACACATCGAGCAACTTAGTGACGGTTTCTCTTACGGCAAGGGACGTCTGCATCACTTTGGTGGCAATACGCCCCGCAAAGTCATTTTGATAAAAAGACACGCTTTGTTTGAGCAAGTAGCGGTGAGCAAGCCAGCGAATAGACATGGGGTAGTTGCCCAATAGCCCCTGATAAACAATCAATGCGTGCAATAAGACCAATGTGGGGATAACGACTAAGACAAGAACAGTCATTCCCAGTAGCTTCATACCTTCTTTTTCAAGCAGCGTTTCAGGATCATTGTTGATTAAAAGGTCGACCAGATCGCCCATAAAACCGAATAAAGACACCTCTAATATGGCCAGTAGCGCCGTTAAAATAGACATAATGATTAACGGAACTTCAAATCCTTTGGTGTAATGACGGCAAAAGGCATATATCCCTTTAGGGGGTTGTTCTGGTTCTTCTGGGGGCAGCGCATTTACCCAAGATTCAAATCTCTTAAACATGTAATGTCTCAGTTGTTATTGATAGTTTATCAAGGTGTTGCTTCTATGGAGGTAGCATACTAGGAATTGTCTAGTTAAGGGGAGAAAGCTAAATTTATATTCAGTTCCGTTTTCCGCTAGTGGTAAAGACATTGATTGGGTAATATTCATTTAATGCTTAGCTTAAAACGGAAACATAATGGTTGATCACGATTGTACGATCGCAAGTGAAATTTGCCGAAAAGCTAGGCTGGCACGAGATGCTCGATTTGATGGGCAATTTTTTACAGGGGTACTTACCACCGGTATTTATTGCCGCAGCATTTGCCCCGCGGTGAGTCCCAAAGAGGAAAATGTCCGTTATTTTGATTCCCCTTTAAAGGCGGCAAATGTCGGTCTTAGGCCTTGCTTACGCTGTCGTCCCGATAGTGCTCCTGGTTCATTTGCTTGGAAAGGTGTAGCAACTACATTGGAGAGGGCTATCTCTCTAATTGATGTGGGCGTGCTTACCGGAGCTGATGCCATCAGTATTGAGCAACTGTCAGAACGTTTGGGGGTAAGTAGTCGCTATCTGCGTAAGCTCTTTACTGAAGGGGTTGGCACTTCAATCAAACAATATGCACAGTATAGACAGTTGATGTTTGCTAAACAGCTATTGCATCAAACAGAGTTAAGTATTACTCAAATTGGGCTTGCTGCGGGTTTTAACAGTATCCGCCGCTTTAACGAGGTGTTTAAACAAACATTGAAATTAACGCCTTCAACCTTTAGAAAACAGGTCATATCTGCAAATATCAAACTAACCAAAAACAGTCACTCAAAAATTAATGAGGTTGATGTCCCTTCTGTAGAACCAATAAAATTGAGTGTCGAACTGTATTATCGTCCACCATTTGCATGGCAGCAACAGCATGATTTTTATCAGGTTAGGGCTGTCAGTAATATGGAGTGGCTAGAGGGGGACAATAATTATGGTCGCAGTTTTACGACGAATGGGGTGAGTGGTTACTTCGACGCTAATCATAATAATGCCCGTAATAGTTTTAACGTCGATATTGTATTAGATAATGAACAAGGTCTTTCAGAGCTTAGCGCTATCATCGCAAATATTAAAAGGGTGTTAGATCTTGATGCCAATATGCAAGCTATAGAGCAAGTGTTGCACTTGCTCGCGCCATTGCAGCAAAAGATTATCCCAGGATTGAGGTTACCCGGCACTTGGTCAACCTTCGAGGCTGGGTGTCGGGCAGTTCTTGGACAGCAGGTTAGTATCATTCAAGCCTCAAAGTTGTTGAATCAGTTAGTACTTGCCTACGGTGAAAAGCGCATGATTAGTGATAAAGAGGTTATTTTATTTCCCACAGCGGAGGTGATAGCTAACGCGAGCTTGGATGAGTTAAAGATGCCTGGTGCAAGGAAATTAGCACTTAATGCATTAGGCGAGTTTGTAACACAAAACCCCGCTGCAGATATCAATGATTGGCTATCAATTAAAGGCATTGGCCCGTGGACCGTCGCTTATGCACATATGCGTGGGGCGAGTAGCCCTGACGTATTATTGTGTGGAGATTTGGTCGTTAAAAAGCGCGTGTTAACTCTTTATCAGCAACACAACGAAGTGCTGGAGTCGGCACCTGCAATAGATTACAGCGCTCTGACAAAAGAGATCGCCAGTACCGTGAGCCCGTGGGGAAGTTATTTAACCTTTCAGTTGTGGAATTTATCATGAAGCCGTTAATACCATTAGCAAAAATTAATTTTGATACTAGCGCGGGTATTATCTCACTCTGTGCCAACGCATCAGGGATCTCTCATCTAAATTTTGTTCCGCAATCAACAGACGATTGGCAGACAAGAGAGTTGAGCTTGGATGTCACAACAGACGTTGAATCATTAGCGCTCGCCACAATGCACTTAAACCAAGCAAAGAGTGAACTGCTCGAGTACTTTGCGGGTCAGCGGCAACAATTTAGTGTGGCCTTGGCGCCGAAGGGGACTGAATTTCAACAGCAAGTTTGGCAAGCGCTTGGTCAACTGGGTTTCGGTGAAACATGCAGTTATGCCGATATAGCGAGCGAAATTGGTCGACCCAAAGCGGTGAGAGCCGTCGGTACAGCCAATGGCGCGAATCCC
>NZ_PJBM01000020.1:0-4177 GCF_002836075.1 Shewanella sp. GutDb-MelDb
AGATGTTATAAGAGACAGATCTATTGTTGTTGTCAGTATGCTGATCTGTTGCATTGTTTTATTTAATGTGTTTCTAATGTTTAAAGCTGATACATGTGGATACATCTTCGTTGGGAAATATGATGCATATATTTTTGAGGTAATGTTGATATCAGTGTGGGATTTTATAAAAATTTTTAACTCATAATAAATATAAATATAGGGATGTAAAAATGCAGGTTAATTCAAGGTTGGCCAGAGCCGTTAAATTGGCACTCGTTAGTTGTACTGCTACTGCAGCAATAAGTTCTCCATTGGTTAGCGCTGCTGACGGACTTGATAAAGATGATAATCTAGAGCGCATAGCAGTAACCGGCTCTAGGATTATCAGGGAAGGGGCTATTGCACCTACTCCTGTTACAGTAATTACTGGTGAAGACTTATTGTCGACAGGGGTGACTAATATAGGTGAGGCGCTAAACCAATTACCAGCTTTAGCTAACACGTATTCTTTAGCAAATTCTGGTCGATTCATTGGAACATCTGGCTTAAACCTTTTAGATCTTAGAAATATGGGAACATCAAGAACGCTAGTTTTAGTTGATGGTAAACGCCATGTCTCGAGTTCAGCTGGTACATCTTCGGTAGATATTAATACAATCCCAAGTGTTTGGATTGATAGAGTCGAAGTTATTACTGGTGGTGCATCTGCAATATATGGAGCCGATGCGGTAACTGGTGTTGTAAACTTTATCTTAAAACAAGATGTAGAAGGCCTAGACGTTTCAGCAACCATAGGAGAGGCCGGTGATAATCCTCTTTCTAAAGAGCGTGTTGCTTTGTCTTATGGCACAAATTTTGATGAAGACCGAGGTAATATTGCATTCGCTGTTGAATATAGTGGTCAAAGTGACTTAAAGGCTTTTGATCGTGAACAAACATCAGTTTCGTTTGCGAGTTTGAAAAATATTAATCGCCCTGTCGACCCTGATGGAAAATTTGTTGACTCAAACAACCCATCAGATCCGGATAGAATTTTTACGCCAAATGCAGGTCACTATACAATTAGTAATGCCGGTACATTTAATCTAGGTGGTTGGAAGTCATTTAATCCAGACGGTTCTATTCGTGACGTTTATCGTGGAACAAATATTGATGGTATTCGATGTGCAGATTGTGATGTAACTAACCTTAATGAGTTTGTTGAATTACAACCTGAATTCAAACGTTATAACATCAATTTGAAAACAAATTATGATATTAATGACAATATGAATGTTTATTTTCAAGCTAAGTATGTCAATAGTAAATCAACGGATGTGGGGCAACCTGCTTTTTATTTTGGTGATCCAGCTAATAACGTAAGTATAGATAATGCTTTCATTAATCCTGAGCTAGTGGCTCTAATGAAAGCAAACAAAGATTCAGATGGTAACCCAGCTCCATTAAGTACGATTAATATTCGTCGCTTCATGACTGATCTTGGGAAAAGAGTTGAAGATGATACACGAGAAACTCAACGTTATGTACTGGGTTTAAAGGGTATTGCATTTGAAGATTGGGATTATGATATGTATGCCGTATATGGCCAAACAGATCTTAAGCGTGTTAATAAAAATAACTTAGTGAAGGCTAATTATAAAAATTCTTTAGATTCAATTTTAGAAAATGGTGTAGCGGTTTGTCGTGATGAAGATGCAAGAGCAGCGGGCTGTGTTCCTGTTGATATTTTTGGAAATGGCAGACCAAGTAATGAAGCCATTAATTATATAAATACTGTCTCCACTGGCACCTCCGTAATAAAACAGACTGTTTTTGGGGGGTCTATCTCTAACTCAGGATTATTTGAGTTACCCGCTGGCTACGTTGGATTTTCAACAGGTGTGGAGTACCGTAAAGAAGAAAGCGAAATTTTTGAACCTGATAATGCAGAAGGTACTTTTTTCAATGTATTAGGTGAAGATAAAGGCGAGTTCGATGTCAGTGAGGTTTTTGCTGAGTTAAATGTTCCGTTACTTTCTGATTTACCGCTGATCCATCAACTTGACATGGAATTAGCTGTTCGTTTTGCCGATTACAGCACCATTGGAAACGCAACGACATGGAAAGCTGGATTAAGCTGGGAAGTAACTGATGAACTTCGAATGCGTTCAACTTATTCTGAAGCAATTAGAGCTCCAAATATCAGTGAATTATTCGGAGCCGCTAGCCAAACATTCTTTAATGTAGATGATTCATGCCGTACTAAAAACCTTAATGAACTGGAAAACCCTGAGACGCGTATAGCTAATTGTGCCGCCCTTGGAGTGCCATCTGATTTTAATTCCGATTATGATTCAAAAACACTTGAAGGATTAAGTGGTGGTAACGAACAACTTAAAGCTGAAGAGTCAAAGAGTTATACTGTTGGTTTCGTTTATCAACCAGATTATGTTGAAGGTCTTTCGATAACAACAGACTACTGGGATATTAAAATTGACAATGCAATTTCCTCAGTTGGCTCACAAGATATTATTGATCGATGTGTCGACTCTAAATCAGGTGTAGGTAATGAATATTGTGCTTTGATCACTCGTGATCCTGGCTCATATGAGATAACTCTCATTAAGCAATTTTCACTTAATATTGCGGCATTAGAAACAGCAGGTATAGATTTCGATATAGGGTATAACTTCGAAGCTTTTAGTGGTGATGTCTCTACAAATTTGATCGCGACACATTTATTAAAACGCAAAGATTTTTCTTTCCAAGATGAACCTAATACTTTTGAAGAACTTGCCGGCGTTTTAGGTAATCCAGAATGGCAAGCTAACTGGACTTTAAAATATTCAATCGATGGATGGGGTGTTAACTGGAGAACTCGCTTCGTTGAAGGGGTAAACTTATATACAGATAAGGATCTTGACCTTAACGCAAATCCAAATAGTAATTTAAGTTATGATGACTATTTTATAAGTGATGCATCAATAGCTTATAACTTTGATTCAGGTATTAGCCTTAAATTTGGTGTTGATAATCTTTTTGACAAAGATTTACCTTATGGAACTACAGGTACAGGAGCAGGCTCTGCTGCTTACGATAATGTAGGACGTTTCTTCTACACTACAGCAAGTTTTAAACTATAAGAGTTACATACTCTAGACTAATCTTATTTTTTAATATTGAAAGTGCAAACTAGTGTTTGCACTTTTTAGTTATTCATACTGATTCTTGATATGGGAAGTCCTTAATTTTATAGACACTTTCTAGTTTATCAGAACTAATTGGCCACCCATCATAGTGGGCTAAGTTTTTGGGCTTTGCCTATACTTTATTTATTCAATTTTGGATGTTTGAGGAGGCAAGGATACCTAGACCCCGTTCAACACAAGTTAGCTTGGAAGATACGCCCTTTTATCATTGTGTCAGTCGCACGGTGAGGAGGGCGCTTTTATGTGGCATTGATGATTACTCTGGTCAGTCTTTTGAGGATCGGCGTGAGTGGATTGAAGATAGACTTCTAATGCTGACTTCAGTCTTTGCTATTGATATTGCCGCTTACGCTGTAATGCCGAATTACTTGCATATCGTGCTTAGGATTGATTTAGAAACTGCACAGTCATGGTCAAGTATTGATGTGGTTAATCAATGGCATCAATTGTTTCAAGGCACGCTGTAAACACAAAAATTTGCTAATGGTGGTTTATGAGGTCATTGAACGAACCCACCGCAAGGTAATAAAGAAGACAAGCTTACAGGGCTCTTTTGGAAGGGCATTTTAAGTCGCAGGCGTTGTTGGATTGCCTGTATGGCTTATGTCGACTTAAAACCTCACAAGTTGTGCCTGTTTTTATTCAATCTAAGACCTTCTTTTCTAGGACATTAATGGCGCAGTTTGAGTTAACAGAATTTGGGAGATACTTAGTTTTAGTTGGTGAATCGTACTCTTAAGGAGTTAATTATTGATAGCACATGTATTGGCTGTCGCCACTTTGTCGCCATTGAGGCATTTTATCGCAATTCATAGGTGAAAAATAATTAGCGTGAAAGAGTATTTAAGCTCAGATAAGGAGAAGGTTTATTATCTAGTGGTGGTGTGCTGGTGTGCTGGTGTGCTGATGTGGGATTTGAACTTTTTAGTATTTGGTGGAAGCGGCGGGTTTACTCGTATCATCCTGACACTCGCCCCTTCGGGGCCGTCGCAAGCGACGTTCAAGTT
>NZ_PJBM01000021.1:0-4314 GCF_002836075.1 Shewanella sp. GutDb-MelDb
CAGCCGAACACCTATAAATCTGAAGCTCTATTAGCGCCGGCGAGTGAAGAACAGGGCGGAGGCTTAAGTGCATTAGCGGGTCAATTTGGCGGTCTTGCGAGTATGGCCGGTATTAACCTTGGTGGCGGTGGCGGAGTAGATAAAACTCAAATGGCCATAGAAGTGATGAAGTCACGTCAATTTAGCAGTCAATTTATCCAAAAGCATAATATTCTTCCGGACTTAATGGCGGTTGATAAATGGAATCAAAGCGATAATTCAATAATATACGATGCTGAATTATACAACTTAGATACAGGTAAATGGCTGCGTGAAGTAAAAGCCCCATTTAAGCCAGAACCGTCTATGCAAGAAGCATATAAAGTGTTCAGTAAAGTTATTTCAGTTGACGAAGCTAAAGATAGTAGCATGGTCACGGTATCGGTTGAACATTTATCACCCGCTATCGCACAGCAGTGGGTGACCTGGCTGATTGAAGATATTAATAAAGTGATGAAAGGGCGAGATGTTGCTGAAGCAAATCGCAGTAGTGAGTTTTTAAATAAGCAAATCGCACTCACTAACGTCGCAGATATTCGTTCAATTCTTTATAAGCTCATCGAAGAGCAAGCGAAAACAATTATGTTTGCAGAAGTTAGAGATGAATATGTATTTAAAACAATCGATCCAGCATTCATTCCTGAAGAAAAAGCTGGACCAAAACGCGCATTGATTTGTGTGTTAGGAATAATGCTTGGCGGAATACTAGCGATAATGCTAGTGCTTATAAGACATTTTGTTAAAAAAGAAGATTAGAAAAGAAGAGCCTATTGGGACTGTTTAGAGAAAAACAGTGAAACCGAGGTTTTATAGGGGGTAGCGGTAATGCCGTCGTCTCAAAATGGATAAAAAGTGTCTCAGTCGGGTTTGAAAGGCTGAGAGTAGAAACTGCGTATTCCCAGTATTCTCAAATATAGAATTTAACTTCATCGTTATTAATCTATACAGAAGTAACAACATTTAATTATTAATTTAGAAGGCTGTAAGATGAGTTTATCACTAGATCATGCAAAAATTGGAATTATTGGATTAGGCTATGTTGGTTTACCTTTAGCTGTAGAGTTCGGAAAGCAGTTTGATGTTCTTGGTTTTGATATAAACAAACCTCGCATTAAAGAGCTATCAGAGGGGAGAGACTCAACCTTGGAGTGCTCATCTGAAGAACTTAAAGAGGCTACGAATTTAAAGTACAGTGCTGATGCTGCAGATTTAAAAGAATGTAACATATATATTGTTACTGTTCCTACGCCTATAGATGAGCATAAGCAACCCGATTTATCTCCGTTAGTTAAGGCTAGTGAGATGCTAGGTAAAGTGATCTCAAAAGGTGATACGATCATATATGAGTCAACTGTTTATCCGGGGGCAACTGAAGAAGAATGTATTCCAGTCGTTGAGCGATTTTCAGGTTTAACTTTCAATGTTGATTTCTTTGCCGGCTACTCACCTGAACGAATTAATCCTGGTGATAAAGAACATCGAGTTACGAATATTTTGAAAGTTACGGCCGGGTCTACTCCAGAAATTGCTAACTTCGTAGACAGTTTATACAAATCAATTATTACTGCAGGCACTCATAAAGCTTCATCGATCAAAGTTGCTGAGGCTGCAAAAGTAATTGAGAATACACAGCGTGATGTGAATATTGCTCTAATCAATGAGCTTTCAATTATTTTTAATAAGCTAGGGATTGATACTTTAGAGGTTTTAGAAGCCGCAGGTACAAAATGGAACTTTTTACCATTTAGGCCTGGTTTAGTGGGAGGCCACTGTATTGGAGTTGATCCGTATTACCTAACCCATAAAGCACAAAGTGTTGGTTATCATCCTGAAATGATTTTGGCTGGCCGTAGGTTGAACGATGGTATGGGGGCATATGTTGTGTCTCAATTAGTAAAAACTATGCTAAAAGATCGTATTCATGTCGATGGTGCAAATGTTCTCGTCATGGGATTAACTTTTAAAGAAAACTGCCCTGATTTACGTAATACTAAAGTTATAGATATCGTTAGTGAATTAAAAGAATACAATATCAATGTTGATGTTACTGACCCGTGGTGCTCTGCTGAAGAGGCTCTAGAGGAGTATGGGTTGGCATTAACCTCTCCTAAACAAGGGCATTATGATGCAATTATATTAGCGGTTGCTCATGATGAATTTTCAGTGATGGGGCCAGAGTTAATTCGCGAGCTAGGTAAAGAAAAGCATGTGTTATATGATTTAAAGTATGTGTTACCGAAAGAAAATGTAGATATGCGTTTATAGGTATTAATACCGCAGTAAGTTTCAAATATATAGGTTAAAAAAATGTCACGTTACCAAGAAGTTAAAAAACAGTTGATTCAGTGTCCTAAAGTATGGCTAGTGACAGGTGTTGCTGGTTTTATTGGGTCAAATTTACTTGAAACATTGTTGAAATTAAATCAAAAAGTAGTTGGTTTAGATAATTTTTCGACAGGGCATCAATATAACCTGGATGAAGTTAAAGGGTTAGTCTCTAGTGATGAATGGCAAAACTTTAGTTTTATTGAAGGGGATATTCGAGATTTTGATACTTGTCAAAAAGCTGTTTCAGGTGTGGATTATGTTTTACATCAGGCTGCTTTAGGTTCTGTACCTCGGTCGATTTCGAATCCTGTATTAACAAATTCAGCAAATATAACTGGCTATTTGAATATGTTAACCGCAGCAAAAGAAGAGCTGGTAATTAGCTTTACTTATGCAGCATCGAGCTCTACATATGGTGACCACCCTGCTTTACCTAAGGTAGAAGAAAACATTGGTAACCCTCTTTCTCCTTATGCGGTTACGAAATATGTTAATGAACTCTATGCTAATGTGTTTGCCAAAACATATGGTTTTAAAACAATTGGCTTACGTTACTTTAATGTATTTGGAAAAAGGCAGGACCCTAATGGGGCGTATGCTGCTGTTATTCCTAAGTGGACTTCTGCAATGATTGAAGAACAGGACATTTTCATTAATGGTGATGGTGAAACGAGTCGAGATTTTTGTTTCATTGAAAATGTAATTCAAATGAATATTTTGGCTGCTACTGCTAAAGATGAAGTGAAAAATGAAGTTTATAACGTTGCAGTAGGTGATAGAACAACACTTAATGAATTGTTTAAAGCTATTCGAGTTTCCCTCATCGGTAATAAAGTGGTTGTGAATAATGAGCCTGTATACAGAGACTTTAGAGCCGGCGACGTAAGGCACTCTCAAGCTAATATCGACAAAGCTAGAGGCAATCTTGGTTACGAACCTGAGTTTCGTATTCTTGGTGGTATTGATAAAGCTATGCCATGGTATATTAATTTTTTAACGCGTAACGCTGATTAATCAAACGTATTGTTAAGTAAGGCTTATTAATGTCAAAAACACCTGTTGTTCTTTTTATCTTTAAAAGAAGCGAAACGTTATGGCGAATAATTGGGCAGATTAAAAAATATAATCCCAATAAAATGTATGTTATTGCCGATGGTGGCAGAACAGAAGAAGAAAAAGCCCTAGCAGAAAAAACAAGAGAAATAGCTCTTTCATTAATCGATTGGGATTGTGAGGTTGTAACCGACTTTAGCGATGAAAATGTAGGGGTGTACAATCGTATTGGAGAAGGAGCTAAATGGGTTCTTTCACAAGAAGAAAAGGCGATTTTTTTAGAAGACGATAATTATCCAGAAGATACTTTTTTCCAGTATTGTGATGACTTATTAGAGCGTTATAGTGATGATAATGATGTTGGCTGGATTTGTGGAACTAACTACTTAGGTGACTCATCTGAGTTAGGCCCTGAAAGTTATTATTATACCTACCATTTGTTACCTTGTGGTTGGGCGAGTTGGAAGCATAAAT
This sequence comes from Shewanella sp. GutDb-MelDb, assembly GCF_002836075.1. NCBI lineage: Bacteria > Pseudomonadati > Pseudomonadota > Gammaproteobacteria > Alteromonadales > Shewanellaceae > Shewanella > Shewanella sp. GutDb-MelDb. The sequence goes on from NZ_PJBM01000021.1 coordinate 3,895, forward strand.
TCAATGGTTTTTATGACGGTGAGCTAGAAACTTTAGATCCTCAAAGCATAAGTGTAATGAAATCCACTTATGCTGATAAACGGTTATTCTTACAAGAATTACAATCTGTTAAGCAAACTAAGTTTAACTATTTGAGAAACCCTAAGATAGTTTCTTGGGATAGGCAGATGTGTTTTTCTATTCGCTCGACAAAGAAATTTGGTATTGCCCCGCATAAAAATCAAATTAAAAATATTGGAGTTGATGTTCACTCTGAGCATGGCGGAACATCTATGAATATTGAAATGACATCTCGATTCTGTGAGATACCTACATTTCAATTACAGTTTCCTTTGGTTGCTCCGATGAATAAGGTCGTCAATAATAGCTTTGAAAATAGAAATTCAGATATTATATTATATCCGTTCATAGGGCGTGTTA
>NZ_PJBM01000022.1:0-4299 GCF_002836075.1 Shewanella sp. GutDb-MelDb
TAATCGGCAGCTTTTAATCAGGCTATAGAAAGTTAGGGGCGATGTTTGCCCTTAATTCTTTTCACTTTCATCAAGTTGGAATTCACTGACTCCCAAAAATTCATTTTTAACAACGTTCCACTTTTAACAACTGCTCATTTTTAATTAGAGTTTTAACTCGATATTTCTTTAATATACAACCACCTAGCTTATTTTCATTTTTGCAAAAATACTCACTCTTATTTGCTAAATTAGCACTACTTTTTACAAGGTTATGGGCCTATATTGAACAGGTGATAAAAACCTAAAGCGAATACCGGGTCTATATTAAAGTCCGCTTCTTGCAGACTTTTTACGGCTCTAAATTGCTAACAATGTCTGCAAATAGAAGAGAAAGCAAAATGAAGATAGCACTTTTCATTCCGTGTCTAGTGAATCAGATGGTCCCAGAAGTCGGGATCGCAACACTTGAACTACTAGAGAAACTCGGTCATCAAGTCATCTTGCCTTCAGGTCAAACCTGCTGTGGTCAACCAATGACTAACTCAGGTTGTTTTAACGAAGCCAAGAAAACCACATTAAAACTACTCAATGCCTTTAAAGGTGTTGAATGCGATGCCATCGTCTGCCCTGCCGCCTCATGCTTAGTGGCTGCTAAAGAAAATTTCCACGAGTTCGACGATAGCCCAGAAGCACAAGCCGTGATTGCAAAGCTATATGAATTGACTGAGTTTTTACACGACGTCGCGCCGATCCCTGCTTTTAGTAAATCATTTCCACACAAAATTAGTCTTCAGATGAGTTGCCATGGTATTCGTATGCTTGATTTGGCCACCCCAAGCGAGCAAATGGGCCCCCGCAAGAACAAGTTTGAAGCCGTACTTGCCGCAATCCCTGAAATCGAAATTGTGTATCCAGATAAGCTAGATGAATGCTGTGGATTCGGGGGGACTTTTGCCGTTGATGAAGGCGCGGTATCAGCCAAAATGGGCAAAGATAAGGCGCAAGCGCACGCGGCAACCGGAGCCAAATATGCTGTTGGATTCGATCCATCTTGCCTCCTTCATATCGACGGTATGGTTAGACGCCAAAAATTGCCTATCGAAACACGCCACATCGCTCAAATTCTTAACGCAGTGCTATAGGAGCAGACATGTCGACTTCAAAATCTAACGTTCATGCCCATAAAGCGGAGATATTCTGCAAAGACGAATCTCGCGTTGATTGGCACTCTAAAGCATTGTGGACACTGCGCGAAAAGCGCGATCGTGCTGCCGGAAGCATTCCAGAATGGGAACAGTTACGTCAAATCGGCTCAGAGATGAAACTGCATACACTGACCCATTTGACAGAGTATTTAGAAGAGTTTGAACAAAACTGTATTAAGAATAATATAAAGGTGCACTGGGCTAAAGATGGCGCAGAACACAACCGTATTGTGCATGAGATCTTGGCCAAGCATCACGTAAAGAAGGTAGTCAAATCTAAATCGATGCTCACCGAAGAGTGCCACATGAATCCATATTTGGAAGAGCGTGGCATTGAAGTTATCGATACTGATTTAGGTGAACGTATTATTCAGCTAGCTGAAATGCCACCGTCACATATTGTGGTACCGGCTATCCATATGAAAAAAGAGGAAGTGGGTGATCTATTCCATGAGAAGCTCGGCACTAATGCTGGCGCCTCTGACCCACTTTACTTAACGCGTGCAGCTCGCCAACACCTACGTGAGAAATTTCTGTCTGCCGATGCCGCAATGACCGGCGTTAATATGGCGATTGCAGACCAAGGCGCCGTGGTGGTATGTACCAACGAAGGTAACGCTGATATGGGAGCTAACTTACCCAAATTGCAGTTACACTCTATGGGAATTGACAAGGTTGTACCCAACCTAGAGAGTGCCGCGGTAATACTGCGTACCTTAGCGAGAAACGCCACAGGTCAACCAATCACCACTTACAGCTCTTTCTATCGTGGTCCACAGGACGGCGGTGAAATGCATGTCATTATTGTCGATAATGGCCGTACTGATATGCTCAAAGATAAGATCCTCGCGGAAGCGCTAAAATGTATTCGCTGTGGTGGTTGTCTAAATACGTGTCCTGTTTATCGTCGTTCTGGTGGACACAGTTACAACTACACCATCCCAGGTCCTATCGGTATCGCTGTGGGTGCTCAGCATGATGATACTAACTCTATCGCGTGGGCATGTACCTTGTGTGGCAGCTGCTCCTATGTATGCCCAACAAAAGTGCCGTTAGACAAGATTATTCACCACCATCGAAGACTTAAAGCTGAAGCCGGTAAATTGCCTTACGGTAAATCCAATTACATGCCATTAGTCGGTAAGTTTATGGCCAGTGAAACCGCGCTCAACTGTTCAATGGGTATTGCCCGTATGGCGTTAAAAATACTCCCCGGCAGTTTACTAAAACCTTTCTCAGGCGCATGGGGCAAATATCGCGAGCTCCCAGTGGCACCGAACTCAAGCTTCGAAGCTTGGTTTAAGAAAAATAGAGGCTAATAACATGTCTAGCAAACAACATATTTTAAATGCATTAAAAAGTGCCGCTATGGCACCACACGCTATGCCGACTATTGATGTTGCACCACGTATTGACGATTTAGTTGGCCAGTTCGAAGCTAACTTAATAACGGTTGCAGGTACTCTTCATCGCGAAGGTGGCTTAGTTAATTTGCAAACCACTGTCGATGAGCACATTGCTCAAGGTATGCAAGTTATCTCTATGGTTGAGGGCATTAGTGGTAACCGTGAGGTCAGCGCTACGGCTCATGAACTAAGAGATATCGACTATGCGGTGATCCCTGGGGATTGTGGTGTAGCAGAAAATGGTGCTATCTGGGTAAATACCAAGAATCTGGGCCACCGGGTGACGCCGTTCATTTGTGAAAATCTATTGCTAGTGATAGAAGCTAAAAGCATTGTTGCCAATATGCATCAAGCCACTAGTTTAATGACATTAGCACCAGGGGAGTTTGGCACGTTTATCGCTGGACCTTCTAAAACGGCAGATATTGAGCAAGCACTGGTTGTGGGCGCGCATGGCGCCTGTAGTTTAAACGTGTATTTAACCTAGTCATACATAATGACACTGAGGTGCTCACTTTTGAGTCACCTCAGCTTTTTATACCGTTTAATAATGTAGTTTGTAATTACTGTATTGTATAATCTAACTGTACCGTCGAATTTGCAGCAACCGCTTTACCATCTACAAATTTAGGCGCATAACGCCATTTCTTTAATGCCTTAAGTGTGCTTTTATTAAAAGCTGAACCCCCTTTAGAATCCATAATAACCGGATCAACCACAAAACCCATTTCATTAACAGTAAAGCTGACTTGGCTCCAGCCCTCCTGTCTTCTTTTCAAGGATGACATAGGGTACTTAGGCGGCACTCTAAACAGCGGTGTTTGCTCCTGCTCTGCACTCCAAGGCTTCATACTGCCAATAGCAATACAATGCTGAGTGGACTTATCACTTTCGCCTTGGATTTCATAAATCTCAACTAACTTAGCATGTGCAGCCAATTCATACGGATGATCAAAGTCCAAAGCTTCAAACTGCTTAATCACATAGAGTAATGCTACCTCAGCGGCATCATAATGTTTCTCCGCATATTCAATCGAGCCAACGGTAAAAGCGGCTAAAACTCGTTTCATTGAATTTTCAGGAAGTACTTCTTTATAGCCTGCATAGGCCTCTATTGCGTAATCACGTACTTTACGGCTGTAATAGCGAGTGTTCTTTAGCACTTTAAAGTAGGCCATTTGGGTATCGGCTAGCAGCAATACGTCATCAGAATCTTCTGCAATATCCAATGCATCATCTAAATACTCACGAGCATCTTTTTTACTACTGGAGTCAGCTAATCCCATCAAAGGATCTATAAGTTCAACCGCTTCATCACCGTAGCTTTTGGTGTAGTTAACCAGTGCAACCTTATAAAGCTCAAATGCCTGCTGCTTGAGCTTCTTGGCCTTTGCGGCATTTTCTTCGGCATAAGTACTTTTCGGTACATTTAGGATTAATGCATCCGCAGCATTGAGGGCAAGCATGGCAATATCAAGGCTATCTGATGCAAACTTTTGTTTACCAAGTTGATAAGCCTTAAGCGCATAGGTCTCAATATCAGCACTGTTCTCTGCTGCCACTGCCTCATTGTAGGCCTTATAGGTATCGCCAAACTCTGAGGCTGATAGTGGGCTAGCGGCAAACATTGTCACGGATAATGCTGTGGCCAATATCGTTTTAGAGAATAATTTCATTTCTAACATCCTGTTTTATAAAACTTCATA
>NZ_PJBM01000023.1:0-4287 GCF_002836075.1 Shewanella sp. GutDb-MelDb
ATAACGATGCATACTTTAACGATGTGGAACTTGAACAAGAGCCACAATATACCCTACAAGGTCACTTAATTTATAACTTCAGTCGAGGTCACTGGTTGTCGCTCAATGCCAATTTTTATTTCGGCGGCGAGACTGAGAAAAATAAAATCGATTCTTTCGATTCCCAAGAAAATTCACGTTTTGGTATTACCTATTCAGCCCCAATAAACAGAAGCAATAGCATTAAACTCTACGCCAGCACAGGAGTTATAACTCAAGCAGGCAGCGATTTTGATACATTAGGGGCGGTATGGCAGTACATCTTTTAGCGCTGCCCCTACTCAATATAAGATAATTAAGCTTGTTCGCTACATCCTCCTTAAACAATGAGCAAAAAAAGGGTTCAACGACAACAGCCACTGAACCCATTTTTAAATCTTTAGTGTTAGGTAAATTTAGTCGATATCGTCAAAATACCAGTAGCCAGCATTCACCCAAGCGGTTAATTGCTCAACCACTTCGATATCTTCTAACCACGGGCTTAAGTTCACTGCAGTTAGCTCTTGGGTATCACATAACAATGCAATCAACGCTTCTCGACTGGCTGAAAGCGTAAATTGCTCGCCATTGATATAAAGCACACCGTCAGCAACGCTTGCTTCGAAATACAGGGTACGCAGTCCGCCAAGCTTAATTAAAGGCTGCTGCTTAAGTTGCTCGGTCACATCTAAGCTTTGGAAACCTAAATGCTCTTCTGGCAAATCCAGTTCACACTTAGATTGAGTGAGGTAACGACCGCTAAACTCGCTAACTAACTTGTCATCAAGCGTGGCAAACAGTTGTTGCTTAATACGCTCAAGATCGCCGTTGTTAACAACACCAGAGTTTTCGCTTAATACACGATCAGGATCGGCAATTTGCTCATTACACATATCTTTGTCGATGATGTGGTCTGCCATAGCGCTGATCATATCTTTGGCTGACGCAGTTCTATAACCCACAGAAAAGCTCATTGATGGCTCTATCGTGACGCCGTCATGAGGGTACCCTGGCGGTAAATATAAGATATCGCCTGGTAGTAATTCAACATCAATGATGGGGTCGAATGCTTCGGTGTGCAGTAATGCTGGGTGCGCTGCAAATTCTTTATGTGGTCCAAGATCACCCACTCTCCAACGACGTCGGCCGGAACCCTGGCAAATGAATACGTCATAAAGATCGATATGTGGACCGACTCCGCCACCCGGTGTGGCATAGCTGACCATGACGTCATCTAAGCGCCAGCGTGGGATAAAATCAAAACATTTTATCAGTTCTTCAGCTTCAGGCACCCAGTTGTTAAGCGCTTGCACGATTAACGTCCAGTCTGTTTCACCAAGTTCTTCATAAGATTCAAATGGGCCAAACTCAGCTTGCCATTCATCATGTTCTTTAAACACGCGGCGTGATTCAACCACGTCTTCGCAAGCAAGCCCTGCCATCTCTTCTGGTGAAAGAAGATCTTTAAAGTTTTTAAAGCCTTGACGGATCACCAGTGGTTTCTTTTGCCAGTACTGCTCTAGAAACTGTTTTGGCGTTATACCATTTAAATCTAATTGCATATTTGTTACCCACTATAATTTGCGGCGATACTAACAAGTATTAGCATTTAGTAATTTGGTCGAGATCATAAAACGGCTGATTAGTCGTCTTAAACGACGTAATAACGCCGCGGTATGCAATTAACCACAACATTTAAATTGACTCGCTTCGCTGTAGAACTACAATAACGACAAATTTAATAGGGCGCGTAGCACATTGGCACACTTTTCAACTGCAGTAGACTCTCATCGTTTAAGCACCGAACTTAGCAGCAAAGCCAACACCGTTATTGTGTTGGATTTCGAGACCACCGGCTTATCGCCCACCCAAGGTGACCGTGCGATAGAGATCGGAGCTGTGATGTTAAAAGACGGCATTGTCATCGATAGGTTTCAAGAGTTAATGAACCCAGGGTTTCGCGTTAGCAGCTTTATCGAAAGTTACACTGGCATTAGCAATCAAATGCTCAGTAGCGCTGCACCTTGCGATGAAGTGATGGATCAATTTGCGGACTTTATCGGTGATTATAATCTGGTTGCCCACAACGCCTCTTTCGATCAACGTTTTTTAGACGCCGAACTTAAATCGATAGGTCGAGACTATAGCGGTGAATTCGCCTGTTCTATGTTAATAGCCAGAAGACTTTATCAAGATGCACCGAACCATAAACTTGGCAGCTTGATCCACTATAAGCAGATTGAACACGACGGTGTATTTCACCGAGCGTTAGCGGATTCAGAAATGACGGCGGACCTATGGTTAGTGATGCTCGATGATCTTAAACAAGATCATCATATTCAACACCCTGAATTTAAGTTGATGCAGGCAATAACCAAACAAAGCAAAGCCAACGTGCAAAGGTACTTGGCGAGCCAAGGCCGCTAGTGCTCATGAGTATGGTCTATGTGCTTCGTCAACCTTAGAACATCTTAAACTGCTAAGTTGATTGTCTAATCACAAGATTGGTCGGGATCAACTGTGGTGATACCTCTTCGCCATTAATCAGCTTTAACACGCTTTCGACTAGAATTTCTCCAGCAAGTTTGGTGTTCTGCTTAACCGTGGTTAAAGATGGATTAGCAAAACTTGCCACTGGTATATCGTCATAGCCTACGACTGCAATATCAGCGGGTACCGATAACCCTTTGGCATTGAGCGCTCTAATTGCACCTATCGCGATAAGATCACTTGCCGCAAAAATGGCGTCAAACTTCTCGCCACTGTTAAGTAATTTATTAGTCGCCTCAAAGCCTGAGGTTTCGGTACTTATCGCTTCGAAAGGGATTGTCTCACTCGGTTTTATGTTGGCTTTTTCTAGTGCGGCCAGATGACCCAGATAACGATCTCGAAATTCAGGGCTGTGACTTGAGGAGTCGCCCACAAAAACAATATCTTTATAACCCAGTGCCAATAGATGCTCTGTCGCGCTCATGCCGCCTTGATGATTATCACAACCTATGGTCAGAACCGACTTATGATTATGTTCAGCTCCCCAAATAACAAAGTGGGTATTTTGCTCAAGTAATCTTGCTAACTTTCTCTCGTAATCTACAAAGTCACCGTAACCAAGCAGTATGATGCCGTCGGCCTTATTACTGTCTTCGTAGTCAGCATGCCAATCACTACTTAGCTGTTGAAATGAGACCAGTAAGTCATAGCCTTTTTGGGCCGATGCGCGTGTTATAGAGCCGAGCATTGATAGGAAAAAAGGATTAATTAATGAATCATCGTTAGTTGGATCTTCACAAAGCAGCAAGGCTAGCGTTTGGCTATTTTGCATCCGCAAGTTACTGGCATTTTTATCCACTTTGTAGTTAAGCTCTTTTGCAATGGCTTGGATCCGCTGGCGCGTTTCCAAATTCACTAAAGGACTGTCTCTCAGTGCTCTAGACACTGTAGATTGAGACACCCCTGCTTTGTAGGCGATATCGATTGAGGTTGCTTTTGTGACCATAATATTTATTTAAACCTTTCTTATTATTATATAAATAACGCTATAGCACGCCTTAATTACGTCTAATTAATACCGTCAATCAATACAGTCAGGCAACCGAGGTTGCCCACTAGATACGCCACTTAAATCCCTAATTCATCAAACAGATCATCTGCACTGGTGCTCATTTGAACATCTTTTTGCTTATTCTGTACTTGCTTTGAATGTTGTGAACCACTGCCTTGACCGTGTTCTGCTAAAAGATCGTCTAGGTCGAAATCTTCATCGGCATCAAAATCGTTTAGCTTAATGAACTCAGTTTTATCCATTGCGAATTCAAGATAAAAGATATGGTTTTTTTGTGTTTTGAAAGACACTCTTCTCGCCACGGCTTCATCGAGGTTGGTATCAACCGAAATGGTAAGTTCCTTGTTAATCGTCAACATTTTTGGCTGACTTTGACTAATCGACGTTTGCAGTTCTTTACTTATTTTATTGATGAAATCGCCTAACATCTGATTCATCAGTTCGCCCATCACATTACTGACTTCATCTGAGGTATGGGAGAACGCGAGTTCAGACTCTGGCATTCCCATGTTAATCATGTATTCGCGGTAAATTTCAATTGCTGCTGGCGCTGAAAAATTGATAACCACTAATCCGGAGAAACCACCGTCAAAAATTGAAAAACAACCTAAGTCAGGTTTTAAACAAGTACGCGTGATGGATTGCACCATTCCAGCGTGCGTGATCTGACTATTAGTCGTGCTAGAAAGCACGTGAGAAACCGACAA
>NZ_PJBM01000024.1:0-4239 GCF_002836075.1 Shewanella sp. GutDb-MelDb
TTTATCAAAGCCAGCATTATTGCTGGCTTTATATCACTTCCCTTATCGGTAAATGCGACTGATCTCGATCGTCGTCAATCTGAACTTAAGTCGATTCAGACACAGATAAACAAGCAACAATCAGCCGTTAAAAATACCAATAAACAGAGAGAACGTTTGATCTCTTTGCTCAAAAAAGATGAGCAAGCTATTGCTGCCGCTGCAAAAAAAGTTAATAAAACCAAACAAGATTTAACCAAAATAGATAAGGCTTTGGCTAAGCTTAACGCTAAATACACCCAGTTAGAAAAACTCAAAAACATCCAGCAAAAAACATTGTCTAATCAACTTGCTAGCGCTTACTTAGCCGGTAATCATGATTACAGTAAAATGCTGCTTAATCAACAATCTCCAGCCAGTATCGAACGCTTACTCGCTTACTACCAATACTTGAACAATGCCCGTATCGCTTCGATAAAACAGCTTCAAAGCACCATCGTAGAACTTGATGAAGTACAACTTCAGCAGAAAGATAACCAAACTCGATTAAACAAGTTAGCCCTTGAGCAGCAACAGCAAGCTACGCTTTTGAGCCAAGAGCAGTCTCAGCGCCAACAAACCTTAACTCAATTACAAAGAACGCTTAGTAGCAGTGGTGCAAAATTAGAGCAGCTGCAAATTGAAGAGGCCAGTTTAAAACGAGTGGTTGAACAAGCGCTATTGGCGATGAAAAACAACCCTGCGTTCGATGGTTTATCGAGTAAACGAAAACTAAAATGGCCCACTAAAGGCCGAATAAAATCAGGTTTTGGCAGTAAACGTTCAGGCCAAGTCAAATGGAAAGGCGTGACGATTTCAGCTGCTGAAGGAAAAAACATTGAAGCGATTGCTGGCGGACAAGTCATTTATGCTGACTGGCTACGCGGTTTCGGTATGGTTTTAGTTGTCGATCATGGCAAAGGGTATATGAGCTTATATGGGCATGCACAAACTCTTTTAAAAGCTGCAGGAGACTCTGTTCGCAAAGGTGAACCCATTGCATTGGTCGGTCGCTCAGGTGGACAGACCGAGTCTGGCCTATACTTTGAAGTAAGACATAAAGGGCAAGCTGTCGATCCGGCGAGGTACTGTAAGCGGTAGACATAGAATCCCTTTCTTATACAAGGGGTTAATATGTCAGGAGTTGTCCGTAATCTTAGTTTTGCCGCCGCGGGTTTAGCATTAGGCCTGTCACTCACTTTATTTGGCCAAGAGCATACTCAGCAATATAAAACACGCATCGACTATCCCGTATTACTCGATGTCATCGATACAATTGAAACCTACTACGTTACAAAGATCACCGAAGAAGAACTCATTGAAGCGGCCATTGAAGGTATTTTTGCAAAACTCGACCCCTATTCTAGCTTTCTAGATAAACAAGCATTCGCCAATATCCAAGATAGTAACGACGGTGAATATTATGGCTTTGGCGTAGAGATAGCGACAGATAATGATCAAATAACAATCGTCACTCCTTTCCCCCAGTCGCCCGCTGAACTGGCAGGTATTATGCCGGGAGATAGAGTTATAAAGCTAAATCAACAGTTAGTGACCGCAGATAAACTTGAAAACCTACTCAATGAAATCAAACAACATAGCTACGACAAGCAAGCGATTGATTTAGAGCTTATCAGAGCAAACTCCGAAACAACTTATAGCGTAACCATCAGCCCTAGTCTTATCACCATTAACTCTGTCGAAGCACAGCTGTTAGATAACCAAATTGGCTATATAAAACTGTCGAGCTTTCAAGAAAACTCCACTCAAGATATGGTTAAACAACTTGCATTATGGCAAGCCAAACCCCTAAATGGGCTTATTCTTGACCTTAGAAATAACCCTGGTGGTCTACTCGATCAAGCCATTAAAATCGCAGATATCTTTTTAGAGAAAGGGAGAATTGTTGCAACTGAAGGTCGTTTCTTTGACGCAAATTCTGATTACTACGCCTCACCACAAACCATGGTAAACAGTGTACCCATGCTGGTACTTATCAATAAAGGATCAGCATCTGCATCTGAGGTACTCGCCGCTGCACTGCAAGAAAACGGCAGAGCTAAGCTCATCGGTCAAACAAGCTTTGGTAAAGGCACAGTTCAAAGCCTTATCCCTACGCTTACCGAAGGCAATGCCATTAAGCTCACCATTGCCAAATACACCACCCCTAATGGCAGAGATATACACGAAAAAGGGATTATACCCGACATTAAAGTGGCATTAGACATTGTAACAAGTGATCAAACTATGCCTATAATAAATACAAATTCACTCCGTGGTGATATTGCTGAAGATAAACTCGTTAACTCAGCAATAGCCTGGATCAAAACAGAAAAATAACTAATACAGTGCGCTACTTATTATTTTGCTTTTTATTATTCAGTTCGAATGTGTTTGCCGCAAGGATTGCCATCATCATTGACGACATTGGATATCGTCAATCTGATAAGGCCGTGCTGGCGCTGCCATCAAATGTGACCCTGTCGGTGTTGCCACTAACACCTTTAGGCAAAGCCGTTGCCACTCAAGCATACCAACGAGGTAGTGAGATTTTAGTGCACCTGCCAATGCAGGCGCTCAATGGTAAAACAATTGGGCCTGGTGCTTTAACGAACGCTATGTCAGAGCAAGATTTTAAACAGCAGCTAGAACACGCTATCGATAGTGTACCATTCGCAATTGGCGCTAATAACCATATGGGCAGCTTGTTAACGCAGCTTACCGAACAAATGCACTGGGTAATGGATACGCTATTACAGCGGGATATTTATTTTATAGACAGTGTGACAACCAAATTTACTCAAGCTGGAGCAATAGCAGAAGAGATGGGAGTTCCGTTATTAAAGCGGACTATTTTTCTTGATAATGATAAATCAAATGCCGGGTTAGAATTTCAATTTCAACAGGCGATAACACTTGCTGAAACACAGGACAGTATTGTTATTATTGCTCACCCCTACCCTGAAACGTTGGCTTTTTTGAGCAATAATCTTCATCGCTTAGCGGAGGCCAATATCGCCCTAGTTCCCGCGTCAAAGCTATTACCTTTCAATGTAGCCTCACAGGATAAAGGAACTAAAGAGCCTACTGTAAGATTGGAATAGACAAGTCTGGTAGTAGCGACTTAAGCTCTTTATTGTTACTTACAATCATATCTAACGTATAGCCATCAAGCACTGCTAAATAAGCATTAACCGCTTCTGAAAGGACACTTTTTAATTTGCAAGCAGGCGTAAATAAGCAGTATGGCTTACTGCAATCGATAGGAGACAAGGAGTTTTCAAGAGCGCGAACCACTTCACCTATATTGATTTCGTTAGCAGCTTTTGCCAACTTAAAACCACCACTCTTACCTCTTACTGTTTTTAAGTAGCCTAATTTACCAAGATGATGAACAACTTTAGAGATATGGTTCGCTGATAAGTCAAAAACATCTGTAACTTCAGAGATACGAAAAAGCGACTCACGCTCTGGATGTAAAGCCAGATACATCAGTGTTCTCAATCCAAAATCAGTGTAACGAGTTAACTGCATTGCTTACCAATCCATATATTGACTATCTAACAAAATTTTCTAGCTGTTTGTTGCTTGTTCCAATGAGCTAATCAGCCATAAAGCTTCTTCATCATTAGCGCCACAAACATCTTCCGTTGCTGTAAATTGACCACAAACAGCAGGTCTCTCTGGTTTACCAAAAAGCTTACACAAATTACCATCATTCAACTGAATGCACCTAACTCCTGCCAGCTTACCCTGAGGCATTCCTGGAATTGGAGTCGTGATAGAAGGCGCAATGCAGCAAGCACCACAACCTAAGCGACAGTTCATCTTAATACCTTAAATTAGCAATTTTCATTATACCGCTATCAAACAGAATTGATTTGTATCACATCACATACTGCTTAACAGTAAGCCAATATCTTACCAGAATCGTGATCAGTGCATACTATTTAGCATCGACTTATACACACTTTTTACATCTAAAAATTCAGACACAAAAACGCGCTAATAGTACGGATAAGCATTTGCGCAATCTTGGCCCAGCTGACGAGCTCTTCTCAAAAAAGAACCCGCGCTACAGCCTAGACTGACAATTTCAGCTCAATAATAAACCAACGAGCCCGTATATTGTCTCTTTTTATGCCATAAAAAACAGACACGAAAAAGCCCTAGCATTGCTGCTAGGGCTTATCGTAATGTTGGCGGAGTGGACGAGACTCG
>NZ_PJBM01000025.1:0-4178 GCF_002836075.1 Shewanella sp. GutDb-MelDb
TATTTCTCTTCGTGTCGCTGTTTATCAGTACATTTTATGATAATGGCGTCATAATACTCAGGTGTCTCTTTGTTGAACTAAATAATGATAGCCAAGCTTCGCCAACTCATCATCTTAAGTACTATAGTGCTTTCATACTGTAGCTACGCCGATAATACCGATCCGGTTCGTGTCGGTGTATTGACCTTCACGCATCCTGATAAGGTCAAGCAACGTTGGCAGCCAACGATAGATAAGTTAGAACAAGACCTTAATAAGTCCTTTAAACTGATGGCCTTAACGCCCAGTCAACTTGATCGTAGCGTTGCCGAAGGCAAGTTAGATTTTTTAATCACCAATGCCTTAACAGGGGTGAGCTACAAGAAGGATTTTGGCAGTAGTAGCATACTGACACTCATCCCTTTAGGTAACAAAGACCCAAACTACTCCGTTGGCTCAGCATTAATTACTCGTTCGAGCTTAGAGGTCACTAGCTTCAACGATTTAAAACAGTTGAATGCAGTCTCAAGTGATAAACAAGCGTTTGGTGGTTTTCAAATTTTTGCCGGAGAGATGGCACATAATGGCCTCAACCCTTTCAGTGACTTTAAGCAGCTTAAGTTTGTTGGATTCCCACAGAAAAAATTACTCACATTAGTTGTTAACGGCGAAGCCGATATCGCCATTTTACCAACCTGCGTCCTTGAGAATGCTATCAGTACTGGTGAGATAGCTCCCGATAGCTTACATGTTGTTCTACCTAAGCAACCCTCTGGTTTTAACTGCCAACGTTCAAGCGAGCTGTATCCTTACTACTCTTTTTCAAAATTAGGTAAAACAGACCACCGCTTAGCAACTAATGTCATTCGCTCCTTACTATCGATTCATGCCGAAGACTCCGCAGCAATTCAAGGCCGTTATGATTCCTGGTCTGCAACCGTCAATGATAGTGAGGTGTTTAAATTATTAAAACAGTTACAGCGATGGCCATTTGTCACCAACTGGACCTCGATATTTAAAAGCGCACTACCCTGGGCATGTTTTGCAGCCATTTTCCTTTTGTTGGGTTACATCCACCATTTACGCGTAAAACGTCTGGTCGTTTTACGCACCCAAGATCTACAAGCTGAAACTCAGCAGCATACTCAAACCCAAAAAGCGTTATTAGAACAGACAAAACAGTTCTACAAGGCTCAGCGAGTACTGTTAACCGGAGAGATGGCGTCAGGTATCGCTCACGAGTTAACCCAACCCTTAGCGGGGATCCGCTATTTAACACAGGGTTGTATTTATCGTTTATCCGATGAACAAGTCGATTTGAAAGAAGCGATGACAAAGGCGATACAGCAGGTCGATCGAGCGCAATCGACCATTAAACGATTTAGGCATTTCTGCCAACAGCCCAGTGTCATGAGCCATTGCAGTCTCAATCAGATCTTGGATGAAACTTTAAGTTTAATGGCTGCAGAGTTTGGCAGGATGCAAATTGCTCCAGAGTTAAATGCAGAGCAAGTCTCTCTTAATGCCGATCCAAGTCTGCTACAACAAGTTTTTGTTAATATTATCCGCAATGCATTGGATGCAATGGAAGGTGTCAGTTCACCCCAATTGATTATTTCACTGACTAAAAACGAGCAGTATGCACAAATTGATTTCAAAGATAAGGGTAGCGGGCTCACAGAGAGCGCCTTAGAACGTTTGTTCTTCCCCTTTGAGACATCAAAAGAAAATGGCTTAGGCCTTGGCATGATAATCTGTAAGCGCATCATTGAAGAGCACCATGGCGAGATTAGAGCACACAATAATCCCCATAAAGAGACAGATAATAGCGCGTCTGGTTTAACCATAACAATAATCTTACCCACGAAGGAGGCTTCTAATGAATAACCTGTACCTTGTCGACGACGATCAAGCTGTATTGGACTCATTAACCTGGATGCTAACCGGGCTGGGTTATCAACCAAAAGGCTTTTTATCGGCAGATAGTTTTCTACAAGCAGTTGATCTGCAACAAAGCGCTATCGCGATTTTAGATGTGCAAATGCCAGGAATGGATGGCAGCGCGTTATTGAATCATATGACAAAGGCCGGCAGCCCTATTACCGTTATTATGTTAAGCGGTCACGGCAATATTGCAATGGCAGTACAAGCCATTCAAAAAGGCGCGCTCGATTTTTTGGAAAAACCAGTAGACGGTGACAAGCTGGTGTTACTGCTCGAACAAGCGAGCGCACAGACGGAACAAAACATGCTCCGTAAAGCGACACGGCAAGCGCTAGCCAATAAGCTCGTAACACTAACCCCACGAGAACGGGAAGTGATGGAAAAGGTGTTGGAAGGGAAACTGAATAAAGTCATTGCTGCTGAACTTAATGTTGCCCAACGCACTCTAGAGTTACATCGCCAAAAAGTCATGCAAAAAATGCAGGTCAGCAATGTCGCGGAACTGGCATTTTTAATGGGGAAAAATATTGATTAGAGCCTCAAAAATCAAAGTTAACAGTTGTCCTTGCGTGAGAGAACAACACTTAGCTATGCAATGCGACTCCCTGGACCGCGGATAGAATTTGCCCATGTAGCACAAAATTCCCAACCTTTAACTTGGCAGACTAATCCAGCACTGTAGCGGCTTTTAGCCAAGATGGGGCCATGATCACTAGGCGCATTGAGTGCGGTGAACAATAAACCAAAAATCGACAGCATTAAAGTAAAGCAATAAGCTTTTACGTTATGCCCTTTTAAGCCATAGCTCTGCTGGTAATAAGGTGTATTCATACTGAGTAAGGCCTCCTGTCTATTGGGCTTCATTTAAGGTTAACGGATCTCCATTTAATTGCAACTCGCTTACAAATGAATCCTGATCACTGTTTTCAGTCCAATTCTTAGTTCAGTTCTTTGTTCAATGTCTAGCTCGCTGTTTACCGTTAGCAACGACTTCGATCTACTTTTGACACTTTTCAGCAATTCAATCTGCTCTAGCTTCGGCCTACAAAGCTGAATCGAGTCACCGCAGCGACTATTCGATTTGTTTCCTAGCCTCTAAATAATCTTGTTTCAATTGACTCAATAGTCCTAGTTCATCACGTTTATTACGACTACGGCCATGCAAAGAGGACTCTACAAAATAGCTAAACCAGGTTTCCAATACGCCAGCATTTTTGGGTTCACCTGCTGCGGCAATAGCCAATGATGCCACTTCGGCAGTGCCCAGTTGAAAATCGCGGCTACCTTTTCTAAGTGCATAAGATGCCGCTGCTTTCGGAGAAAAAGACAACATAGGTAATCCGTGTAAATAGGGACTTTTCCTAAACATTTTAATCGCTTCTCGCCAACTACCATCCAGTACGATCAGCAAGGGTGTTTTACCCTCTGAGAGTGCGGCTTGATCAATGCTTTCGGCTATTGGCTGATTTTCGACTGCATATTCAGATGGGAAAACCACATAAGCTTGATACTTTGGATCTGTAATAACAGATAGCATCTTACGGTTAGGCTCATTTCTGGACCAGATATAGGCATGGGTATCAGGGACAATATCTGCAATGAGACGGCCACTATTACTGGGCTTAAGCACTTCATCGTCATACATGATCAGCATAAAGGCTATCTGCGTATTAACCAATTTGCGATAGGCACAAGTGCAATACCTTTTGGCTAATAAACAACGTTCACAGCGGACAACATTTTTGCCGCGGGCCGTAAACGGCTTAGATGATATTGCTTTACGGTATTGGTATAAACGATGAACGGCGTGATCTGGCAAATGCATGCTACGGTTGAGCCTCTATAGGAAATAAAAAAGCCTACTTAATCAGCAGGCTCATTGGTCGTCGGTTGCTCACTATCGTTCTATAACTATAGTATACGGCGTAATAAAAAATCAGCGCGTAAGCGTTTAATCCGCGTCATAATTTTACGAACAGGTTCGGGATAATTATGCAGCGTCTCGATTTGACTATAGTGATACAGTCGCTCTGTATGCTGCAAAATATGAGTTTGTTCTGCTTCGAACTGCTCTTTCCAGCTTTCGTTATCATCTTGCAGTAACAATCCATTCTCTAAATCAAGCGCCCAGGCGCGAGGATTAAGGTTACTACCAGTGATCAAATGACGTTTGCCATCAGCGCTGATCCCTTTAAGATGAAAACTATTACGGCCATCTTTCCATAAGTGAATATTTAACTGACCATTATCGATTG
>NZ_PJBM01000026.1:0-4027 GCF_002836075.1 Shewanella sp. GutDb-MelDb
CTTTGTTGCAGTAGCCCTAACTTGCGGACTGTTGTTAGCTTCTTATCATAATATTTCCAGTGATACTTAGTCATAAGCACATCATATTGAGCCCTTAGATTTAAAGTATGTTTAACTTTTTTGAATGATAATGCGAATAAATAATCTGCACTAATAACGCTTTATTCAGTGTTCTATTGCCAGTACTTATGGCCAATCTTAATATTGGCGATAGTGTATTCATGCGCTATCGTTGTTGCAGTAGTCATAACTTACGGAAGTTTTGTTAGCTTTTTATCAGGATATTCCATTCATGCTTAGTATGATTCATCAGATAGTCCCTTTATATTTAATATATGGTTAAACCATTCTGAGCAGTAATGCAGCAAAATTATCCTTATTTATAGCGGATTATTCACCATTCTATTGCTAACGCCTTTAGGATAACTCAGCCATTTAATGTTTAACATTTTTCATGGCTTAAATTGATGCTCTATCATCCAATCGCGAATAATAAGAATACCGTGGTGGAGTCGTCGTAGTTAATTATCTCCCTTTAAAAAACGTCTGACTTTACTCAATTATTGATAACCTCAAACAAATTAGCTTACTTATCGTGCATGATGTTGGCTTATTGCTCTCTACCAGTGATAATGACGATTATCACTGGTAGAGATAGCGTTAAATCGTTAAAATAGTGGCCGAATAACGTCTTATAAAAACCCACAACCACAGTGCTAATTGAGGAATATCATCTAATGAGTGGAAAGCGTATTAGCCCTA
Source organism: Shewanella sp. GutDb-MelDb (assembly GCF_002836075.1). Classification (NCBI taxonomy): domain Bacteria; kingdom Pseudomonadati; phylum Pseudomonadota; class Gammaproteobacteria; order Alteromonadales; family Shewanellaceae; genus Shewanella; species Shewanella sp. GutDb-MelDb. The sequence continues at coordinate 763 of NZ_PJBM01000026.1, forward strand.
TTTCTAATAAGGCGTTAAAGACTGTTTCAGACGACGGTTTTTACCAGGAGCATGAGTTACCTCTTTCTATCCTCAATGATTTTGAAAGCGCCGCTAAAGAAACTCGTTATGAAATTTCGCACAATACCAGACGGGTATATCAGTCCAGCTTTGGAATTTTCGTTACTTATTGCGAATCACATGGTTTAAGTTCATTGCCCGCAGATCCAAGAAGTGTCATTTCGTTTGTCGGTCATCAAAAAGATATTTATCAAGCTAACAGCGGCCACCAGCTTTCAACACAAACAATTAATAGTCGATTAGCAGCTATACGATTTTTTCATATTCAATCTGGATCTCCATCACCGACAGAACACCCTTTGGTCATCAGAGTAATGCGTGGGCTTATGCGTAATCAAAATAGAACGGTTGCGGATTATGATCAACAGCCCATCATGTACGATGAGCTTGAATTACTGATACAAACTATTGATGAACGAAATCAAAACCTCACAAAAAAACGAGATAAAGCGATTCTTCAGTTAGGGTTTCAAGGAGGGTTTCGACGTTCTGAACTCGCGAATATCAAAGTGAACCATTTAAGCTTTTTACGCGATAAACTTAAAGTAAGACTACCCTACTCTAAAAGTAATCAGCAAGGACAAAGAGAATGGAAAGTACTACCAAAAGAAGAACCATTTTCTGCGTTTGATGCCGTTAAAGAGTGGCTCTCTGCTGCAGAAATTAAAGAAGGTCATTTATTTAGATCGTTAACAAGAGATGGAAATCAAATTAGAGACTACCAGATTACCGATACTAATTTGGGGAAAGGATTTCTGCGTGGTGATGATATTTATCAACTGATTAAACGATATTGTAATAAGGCTGGCTTAGATCCTCAGTACTATGGAGCTCACAGTTTACGTAGTGGATGTGTAACGCAACTACATGAAAATAAAAAAGATCATCTTTACATTATGGGTCGTACAGGACATACGGATCCGCGTTCATTGAATCATTACCTGAAGCCGAATGAATAACAGATCACAATGACTTGTTAATTTAAAATGTGTTCGACTCTATAAAAATAGTAACTGACGTAAATCTATAAAAATAAAGGGCATCCATTTAGATGCCCTTCTTAATACAATATTTCTAAGTTACTGACTATTTGTAAATAACAGTCGTAGTTTCAAATGGAAGGCTTTTTAATACTACTTTATCTTTGGCATAATCGATAAAAGATAAGGCATCAGTATTACAAATATCAACACCACCATCATCACAACTAGGAACGTCTCCTGCGTAAACAACACTATATGTATTCTTATCGGCATTGAAAGTTAAATGGTCAACTTCATAAGCACGGTATCCATTGGGTGTTTTAACCAGGTCAACACGATCAGTCGCAGACAGCTGCGCATTCCCTAACGCATTCCAACCATCATTACCGCTGGCATTATAATTATTAACGATCACAACATATTCAGCATCGCCAGTTACAGCAGCCCACTTAGGTTCAGTTTCGGTGCCAGTATTAACTTCAATTGCAGTGATACTACCGCTGACGTTCTTATTATCTTCGGTGAATGTATAACGCATTCCGCCAACATACGGAAACTTACCTGCGTGACTGCCTTGTGGAAGCGTATCATTAATGGTTGTCGTTAGAAGATTTTTAAGCGTTGTGCCATTAATAGTCAAAACGGATAGATAGTTTGAGAAAGGCAATAGCTCTAGGCTCGCGTTTCCTTCTCTGAAATCACCTGATGTGATATCAGTTCTCACACCACCAGCACCCACAAGACCAATTTGAACTTTCTTTCCAATAACTGAATTTACACTTTCTTGATTTGCCCAAAACACCATGCCTTGAGCAATTAATGGTGCAACGTCAGATCCATGTTCGTCAGTACCAGCATCACCTGGTCGACGTTCATGATTAATATCGGTTGGAGTATTAGCAATCACATCGCCATAAGCTTTTTCTAAAGCAGGTTTATAAATAGCATCTATATGCACCCGCATGGCATCATTCTCATCGACGTCATCAATAAGATTATTATTATCAATAAAGGCTTCAACCTTTTCATGCTCAGCGCCAGTTAATAGGTCGCTAGGTTCACGCTTGCCATCACGATAAAAGGTTTCATTAGTCAACAGTGTGTTCTGCCCTACACATGACAGAAGATCACCTTCATTGTTAAATTTAATATCAACTTGACCTATTGCTTCCGCATATTTACCGGCTTGAACAATACAGGTTTTTCCAACTTCATCTTTTTGATTTACTAATTGAGCATAGATCCCATTATCGCCCTGACCAAGTTCAGTAAAATCACCGAGTAAGGTATGGGAATGTCCACCTACAATAACATCAATATCGGTAGTGCCTTCCGCTAGTACGATGTCTCGTGCATTACCAATATGAGATAGAACTACAATCTTATTAACCCCTTGGGCTTTAAGACTATTGACTGTTATTTGAGTTAATACTATTTCGCTTTCAAATTTAACATCGCCAGTCCCTGTTGCAATAGTGGGCATATCTTCTAAGACGACACCAATCACAGCTACGATTTGCTCATTCTCTTTAGCATCAGAAACTTCAGTTATTTTACGTTTCAACACTCCATCAAATGCAAACAGTTGATAAGGTTTTAGATTTGTAGAACCACTAAGGTTAGCGTCTAGACCTGTGTCTATATTATTTGCAAGTAGAGGGAAGTTAACACTATCGATAAAACTAGCCAGTTTCGCCGTATCTAAATCGAATTCGTGGTTACCTAGTGCCATAGCATCTAGTCCCATTCGTGATAATAGATCTGCGTTTGCCGTGCCTTCATTGAGTTTGAAGTAAGCTGTTCCCTGCCATGCATCACCGCCATGTAAAAAAAGTAGAGGTTGGTTTGCATCAGTAGCATCTTCTTTAATTTCATTTGCAGCTTCAAGTATTCTTGGATAACCACCAAACTCATTAAATACAATTTCTCCGTCTTTACCCATGGTAAAACTAGACTTCACAGGATCAAAATTTGAATGAGTATCATTAACATGAGCAATGGTTAAGTTAAAGCCATCAGTAATTTGGTTATTGTCATCATCATTTGAGCAGGCTGATAATGCAGCCAATAGGGCTACAGCTAATACAGTCTTTTGTAGTTTCATTTTTATTTCTTCTTTGTAAAGGACCCGACGACAAAATAACAGAAGATAATAAAATAAACCACCAGCGTTAATAGATTGTAAATCGAACAAATACAACAAGTTAGTTACAAATCTACAG
>NZ_PJBM01000027.1:0-4010 GCF_002836075.1 Shewanella sp. GutDb-MelDb
TTATCAGGCCGTTCTGCAATCAAGAGACCAATAATGACAGATGGAAATCAAGCGCTAAAGAAAGCGGGTTTGAAAGTAACCTTACCACGAGTCAAAATTTTAGAATTGATGCAAGCGCCAGAGAGTCAACACATCAGTGCTGAAGATCTCTATAAAAAACTGCTCGTATTGGGTGAAGAAATTGGATTGGCAACTGTTTATCGAGTTCTCAATCAGTTTGACGATGCAGGCATTGTTACCCGCCACCACTTTGAAAGCGGCAAAGCAGTATTTGAACTTGCTACCCAGCATCATCATGACCATCTAGTTTGTTTAACTTGTGGCAAAGTGTTCGAATTCTCAGACGATATGATTGAGCAGCGTCAAGATGAAATCGCGATGAAGCACAATATTAAACTGACAAACCACAGTTTATACCTTTATGGTGTTTGCACTAACGACAACTGCGAGCACGGCGAAGCATAAAAGAAATTAAAAAAACAAAAACCAGCTTAATGCTGGTTTTTTTGTTTTATCTCCATTCCACTATATAGTTGCTCATTCCGCGGGAATTGAAATCACTGTATTCGAGTAAATGGGTTCTCGATATTAGAGATGTTTGTGAAAGACGTTTACTTTATGCCCCATAAATTTGTCTCTACCACGTTCTGTCATGCCTAACTTTTTAGCGACCCCTTCAGAGCCTTTATTACCGATCAAAATCAATGCAATCGCTTCTTTGACACCGTAATCTACGAATTTTGATAGTGCGGCACTGCCAGCCTCGCCTCCGATCCCTTTCCCCCAATAAGCGGGTAAGTAACGGTATCCCAATTCCACTTCATCAAACTCGTCGATATATTTCGGCCCACAAAAACCGATAACGTTACCATCGGCCTTATGCTCTACAGCCCAACGGCCATAGCCAAATTGTTCATAATTTTTCAATATCATATTTTCGAAAATCTGTTCAGCCTGAGAAATATTCGTCATCGGCGCACCCGGTATATAGGTGAGAATTTCCGGAATACTATTGAGTAAAAAAATAGCTTTAATATCTTTAGACTCAAACCTGCGTAAGATTAGCCGTTCCGTTTCTGCGATTATCACTTTGAACTCCTTGGTATTACACATCACTGCAACATACGACTGATTCAGCTTTGTATGCCTATCTGTATTCGCGACTCATTGACGATTATTGCTATTAATATACCCAGTTTCTGTTTAAATTAGAAAGTATTAAAACAAGTTTGCCTAAATTGCAATAATGGCTTTCAATATCACTGAGACTTATCTGCTGTATAATAGTAAGGAACAATTATGACCATCATGCAAAAATTCTTTTGGATTATCGCTTCCTTTGGAAATTTGTTCGCCATTAACTTTGCCCTCAGCCAGGTAGGTGTAGGGACGATATTATTGCTGCTGTTTACGCTCAGCTATACCGCTGTTGGTTATTTTGATATGTACCACAGCAAACATACTTTAAATCGTTTATACCCTGTTGTGGCGCATATTCGATACTTCCTTGAATCCTATCGTGTCGAAATTCAACAATATTTTATTGCCAATGACACTGAAGAGAAGCCTTTTAACCGCGAGCAGCGCTCACTAGTGTATCAAAGAGCTAAAAATGTACGTGACACCATTGCTTTTGGTACTCAGCGCGATCTTTTAGAAGATAATTATTTAAGTCTCTGGCAATCATTACACCCTCTGCATGTGGTGGCAGAGGCTAAACGTGTTCGCTTTGGTGGGCCTGACTGCTTAAAACCCTACGATGCCTCCTACTTAAACATATCAGCAATGAGCTTTGGCTCTCTTAGTGCTAATGCTATTGAGGCGCTAAACCTAGGCGCCCTGAAAGCCGGCTGTTACCACAATACAGGAGAAGGTAGTGTTAGCCCTTACCACTTGAAACATCATGGTGATATCGTTTGGCAGATTGGCTCAGGATTATTTGGATGCCGTGATGATGAAGGTAACTTTAACCCAGACACTTTCAGTGCCATGGCAACTCGACCACAGATAAAGATGATTGAGATAAAGCTCTCACAAGGCGCAAAACCCGGACATGGCGGCGTTTTACCCGCAGCAAAAATCACTGATGAAATTGCCGCTATACGCCATATTCCCAAAGACAGAGATTGTGTGTCTCCCGCGGTTAACCCTGAATGTACAACTCCCAAAGATCTGCTCAATTTTGTTGTTAAACTGAGAACATTAAGCGAAGGAAAACCGGTTGGCTTCAAACTATGCATGGGTAATCCAGTTGAATTTCTGGGTCTATGCAAAGCGATGCTTGAAACAGGGATAACACCCGACTTCATCACTGTAGATGGTGCAGAGGGCGGCACGGGTGCCGCACCCGTCGAGTTTTCTAATCGTTTAGGCATGGTATGTCTTGAAGGCGTATATTTTGTTCACAATGCGCTTATAGGCACTGGACTCAGAGACAAAATTAATATTATCGCTTCGGGTAAAACAGCATCCAGTTTCGACTTGTTAGCCAAAATTGCCATGGGTGCGGATACCGTTAATGCAGCCCGCACCATGATGATGTCGCTTGGCTGTATTCAATCTCGTCATTGTAATAACAACATGTGTCCTACGGGCATTGCCACACAAGATCCCGCCAGAAGCAAGGCGGTTAATGTGGTTGAAAAAAGTGAACGGGTTAAAAACTACCACAACAACACCATTGAAAGCTTCTTCGAACTGGTCGGTACGATGGGGTTAGATAATCCCGCCAAACTCATGCCGCATATGCTAAAAAGACGCACCCCATATGGCCTACTAATGTCTGTAGGCAGTCTCATTAAACCTTTAAAGGAGAATGACTTGGTCGATGAAAAACCAATAGAGGGACCTTGGAGAGAATGGTGGAGGATGGCAAACAGCGAAGATTTTTACAGCGAAGATACCTATATCCTATCGCCAGCGGAGTTTTCTCGCGCTAGACATGCGAGCAATAATGTAAATCACTCATAATAAAATCGCTAACCAAAAGCTCATTGAAAATACACACAGTACTGTGGAAAGCACCACAGTACTGGCTATCACTGTTTGTTGAGCCTTTACTTGCATTGCCACCAGATATGCATTGATACCGAGAGGTGAAGCACTTAAGAGTACAAGTACCGCTAACAGTTGCTCCTCCAACTTCAATGATAACCCCAAAGCATAAACGAGCGAAGGAAGCAGTAACAACTTAACCAACGAAGCAAGCAATGCCAATTTCCAGTCCTTAGCTATTTTATAAAAACTCAGGTTGGCACCCAATACAAAAAGTGCACAGGCTAACGCTGGCTGACTAAGTAAATTAATCCCATTAACCACATTTTCATATAGCGGAATGTGCAGTAAATTAAGCAGTAAACCTAAAGAAATACTCATCACTATCGGGTTAAGCACTATCCCTTTTATAAAAGGCCAACACTTAACACCAGCGCCCTCTTCTCTCAACGCTAGCATGAAGGTTAAAGAGAACAGTAATGCACTATGAAATGTAATAATTACAAATACATTTCCCATCATCTCTTGTCCAAGCGCCCCGATAATAATAGGTAGGCCGACCAAGATTGTATTTGAATAACTGCATCCGAGGCCGTAAGCAGACGCATTAGCGATAAGCTTAACCTGACCTTTACGTAGGAAACAATATAACGCGACGCCGACGCCATATGCTGTAAGTACAGGCAAGTAAAAACAGACTAAGGCTTTAACATCAAAGCTCTTACTAAGGTCTGCTTGAACCATATTAATAAACAAAAACGCAGGTATGCTGAGATAGAAGGTAAACAAACTAATACCGCTAATTTGTTCTTTAGAAAAAACGGATTTAGTGGTTAATACATAACCTAAAACAGCCATAAAAATGAGCGGGAAAACGATTGAAATAATAACCATTTTTTGTTTACAACATCCTATAAAATTGTAGCAACCCAAGTCTATCGACCGAGAAAAATTAGCCGCAATGGTAACAGATTAAAGGGATATTAAAGTCATTTAACGAAGTGAACCAAGGTAAA
>NZ_PJBM01000028.1:0-3801 GCF_002836075.1 Shewanella sp. GutDb-MelDb
CAATTCGCTGGCGGTAGAGAAGCAAAAAGGGATCGCACCGGCTTCTTCGATAAATAATGTTTTCAGTTCTTCAAAACCTGTAATCACCAGCCAGTCGATGCCGTTAACATGATGGATAAACATAGAGTTTCTCGGTTATTCTAGTGCGGATATTTTATCACTATTAGGGGAGAACGTAGTAGAGATTTAGTTGCTAAAGTTATTTCCGGACATTCATTAGGCCAACTTGAAATACGTCTTTGTTCATTTCCTTCCAACTACAATCGTGATGACCAAATAAAGAAGGAGGTCATCATGGAAGCTTTCAACAAAAAGAAACGAAGCGGCGTAAAAAAGCCTTTTCGGCTTGAGGAGATTTGGCGGATCAGAACCAGACTAGAAATTGAAAATAGTCTGATGGAGCTGGCGCTGCTCAACTTAGCTATTGATAGCAAACTTAGAGCTAGTGATTTACTTTTGCTCAGGGTTTGCGATGTATCTTCACAGGATAGGATATTTAATCGTGTTAAGCATATCCAGCAAAAAACAGACATTGAAGTTCAATTTGAGATAACGACAAGAACTCAACAAAGTCTAATGAAATGGATTTTGATTGCTTCACTGACCAGCGGCGATTTTCTTTTTCCAAGCCAAAGGCGGAATCAGAAAGCGATTAGCTATTCTTACTATCGCTCCCTAGTCAGAAAATGGGCGTCAAATCTTGGGTTGGACCCTAACTTGTATGGTACTCACTCGATGAGGCGAACCAAAGCGACATTAGTCTATGCAAAAACGAAAAATATTCGAGCGGTGCAGCTTTTACTGGGACATACAAAGGTAGATAACACGATCCGCTACCTTGGAGTTGAATTAGAAGACGCATTGTTACTTTCAGAAGGCACTGATTGTTAGTCGAAAGGAACCCTGTTTTGTAGGGTTCCAATTAACCGCTATTCTGACAAATTCTTGCCCCAAAGTGTGTTGGGTCATTCATAAAAAGTATAAGCTATTTTTTGATCTGAAAAGCCCACTATAGCTGTGAGGGGGGGGCGTTTCAAATTCCAGTAGCTTACTTGGACCTCGGGTTTACAAATAAATAACGGACTGGTCACAAATGCTGCATTAAAAGATATTGCCCCTCCCCCTAATTAGGTATTATTAGAAAAATTTAATGGACAATAGTGATGCTAATGAATCAGTATAAAAGTGTACTCATATTATCCACAATGCTATTAACAAGTGCATGTGGCAGTGACAGCAATAGTGATGCAGTTCCTGATAATCTCAATGGGCAATTCTCATTAGCGGTTTCAGACTCACCAATGGCGGGTGTAGCCCATGTTGGCATGGTGATGAATGAATTGGTCATGACAGATTCAACAGGGGTTGTTCTACGACATAGCTTACAAGACATGGCGTTTAACTTGCTAGATTACCAAGGAATGGATAGTCACCAGGTTATCTCTGGTATTGAACTACCTGAGGGGCATTACCATGATGTTCACATTAATATGGTTCAAGGAGATGGTAACCAAGGTTGCTATGTTGATGATGGTCAAGGGCGCCATGCTTTACATATTAACAATGGTTTTTTACCCGTTGATGATTTCGAAATCATTAACGGGCAACATCACTCCATGACATTAGAAATTGATCTATATCGTGGCCTCTCTCATGAGCAAGCTGAATATCAGTTGCATCATGAAGGCATGTGGTCAATAGATAATAGCCAGATGGGGCATTTGCTCGGTGAAGTTGATCCGCAGTGGGTCGCTGATTGTGAAACGGCCTACGCAGATAAAGCGCCGACCCTCGACGCTCAGTTCCATCATTTGGCCTATCTGTACCCTAATAGCGTCACTGGTTTGAACCAAATGGCTGATATGGGACCTACTCCTCCGGATACCATGGTTAGCCCTGTCTCTGTCTCGCGCCTGAAGCAGGACAGTGAAGGTAATTGGTATTTTACAATGGGGTATTTACCAGAAGGTGATTATCGTGTTGGTTATAGTTGCTTAGGCCATTTAGATGATCCTGCCACTGATGATATCACTACTGGTGAATTCCAAATGTTTAAAGATTCTGGCACGATAACAATCGAAGCAGGAAGCGAAGGCGGGCAACAGAACGAGCATGTTTGTGGTAACGGCAATGGCGGTAACCATGGGGGTCATCACGGTGGAAATGGCTAGGACATTATTCTTTTATTTGGTCGAAGTTAAACCGTAGATCAAAGGGATCTGATTCTAGTTGACCTTTTCTCAAAGGTAGCATATTGAGACTTAAGGCTTCTTGGTGTGGTTGCGAGCAAGTGTAAAAATGTGGAGTACTTTTGGCTCCACTTCTTTAACGATAAAGACTTCGTATATTTCATATTGAGTTTCTAGCTAGCTCTATTTAAGAGAATAGTCATGGTGTAGTGGTCAACTAATTTTGGCCACGGATTTGTATTCTAACCAAAATATTATATTAGGCTAATTCAATAAGTAACAACCTAAATGCTACTGATGTAAAATACGCTGACAATCGATATCAACTCTTCAGTACAGCAACTAAAAATCAGGAAATCCTTTTCCTGTTCAAATATCTATTTTGAAATTATAAAATACAAGTGACTGTAATTTTGCCTGGGAGCATTTACAGGAGCACTCTAATCAGTCCATTAACTAAAAGGTTGAAACTATAATATTACGACCAATGAATATGAATGATCTTCCAGCTGCCATCTTTCTGTTTAGCCAAGACCAAGGTTTCCATACTGGTAGAGTCGATTTTTTTACTCTTGTATTCACCCGTTGAATGGCTAATCGCGGTAGAGATTGCTATATCCCCCATGATTCGCACATTATGTTCTTTGAGAGTAATGTTGAGATCTTTTAAATAAGCCATATCGGCATGCATATGGTGACTCGCATAGTCAGCTAATGAGTGCTCAGCGTTACCGCCTTCATAGATCAACACGTCTTCAGCTAAGGTCATCCTCACCTCCATTTCATTACCAGCCTTCAAGGCTTGATGGAATTGCTGGATTAGTTTTGCTGGAGCTGTGTCCATGCCGATAAATGCCGTAGATTTTGCCTCATGGATTTCTTCGCCATGTGCTGAGACCAGCGTGCAGTGTCCGGCAAAAAACATCAGGATAAACCCAGTGATTAGTGTCAATATTCTTCCATTTTTCATTGTAATTCATTCTCCATTTTCAATTAATAATTGCGAAGACTAACTTAAGCTCTCTGGCCCAAATATACTTGATAGTACGGCCGTGGTGGCCAAGATAAGTAAGCCAACCACAGACTCTAAAGCGATAGACTTCCTAAGGTTACTTTTCGTCCTCAGCTGATTTTCTAACGTCACTTTGGGAACCAAAATGAATTTATGTAGCGCCGCGAATAGCAAGATGATAATGACAAAACTCAGCTTCAGGCTTACTGCAATGCCATAATCACTATTGAGAAACTCTTCAGGCTTATTAAATAACATCAATAACAAACCTATGCCAGAGAACACCACCAAACTAACAATTACGATACCTAGCTGACCGAATCTGTCCATCACATGTTTTAGCAAAATTACATCAATGGTTGAACACATTCGCCATAATGGATAAAAAGCACCAATCCAACAGCCAATCGCCAACAAATGCATAAAAATAAGAACTCTTGCCAAGCCATGCAGTTCAGTACTATGACCAATCAAACTAAATGTTGCAGCTAACAGCACAGTGCTAACAACAAGTGAAGTCAAAGCCGCTCGCCTAACACCTTGAGCTGAGTTTTGCACTAATCTACTCGCGGCAAGAGCCAATACAAAGCCCATTACACG
>NZ_PJBM01000231.1:0-57820 GCF_002836075.1 Shewanella sp. GutDb-MelDb
CATTAATAATAAATAACGATATCATGTTTGGTCAATATGTATTGGTTATTGATGATCATAAATTAAATATTCAAGTGCTAAAAATAATTGCTGAAGAAAATTCGTTAAACTTTATTTATGCAACAACCGAAAGCGAAGCGTTAGAGCAAGTGTTAGCATTTTTACCTAGCAAAATTTTGACTGATATTAATTTGGATGTTACAAATGGTTTTGAACTGTCAGTCAAATTAAGAGCATGCTATAAGAAACAACAACCGCTTTTTTACGCTATGAGTGCAAGCTTGATTTCATCTTCAGATATTCGTGACTATAATTTTTCGGGAATATTGCAAAAGCCTTATAGTGTTGAAGAAATTGTAGGCTTATGCGAGCAGGGTGTTTTAAAGTAAATTTAGCATCCATTATAATCAGTCACGGCTTAACAGTATCATAGCCTTTACACCCCAAGATAAGTAACTAAGGCTATGGGAAACCATCGCTTTGTTGTTGTGCTTAGTTGCGCGAAGGTGAAGTTTTGGTAATTACTTAGCTAGTTATTAGGCATTGCAACAGAATAAATGGATACTAAAATCACCTCGTTATAGAAAATATCATTTGCAATAACGAGGCGGAATAGACGTTTTTATTAATATGGCCGTTAGAGTGTCGTTGTAGACTCAGCCATTTGTGTTTGCGCCTTTTCTTGAATTTGTGCTTTTAGCGCGGGGTCTGAAAGAATCTGTAATAATTGGTCGTGATAAGCACGAAGGACATTATTTTGAGGTGATTCATCGGCTTTTTCATCAATGACGTCCCTTTCTTGGGTGTTATGTTGATAAGTTAAACCGCTATCTTTATCAAATAGGTATGTATCAACATTGGTATCAAAATTAAATGATGAAACCCAGTTTAAATTGATGCTGAAGAACCACTCTTGCAAGTCGAGAACTAAAAGATGTTGTGACCCTTGCTCTGTTAACGTATAGCTCGCTATGGTTTCTGTCGGTACTGTTTTGAAATCAGCAGGTTTTACTTGCCATCCCTTTTCCGTTAACCCTTTTACGATTCTTTTTTGTAGCCACTGACTTAAGGTTAACGACTTATCGTCTTTTTCCGTTGCCAAGATGGTATCTACATCCCAATCAACTGGAATACCAAAGGTTGCATGTACGCGACCAACGAAAGTTTCGGGTTTACCTTCTTTAACCTTTTTACGGTTATCAATAACACTGATAAGAATGGGGGCAGCGTTATTATATTCAGGGGTAGGTGTTTGTTCTTGCAAAGCAATGGGAGAAACGCAGCCTGATAACGTTAATATGGCAAATGCCACTAATAAAATTTTGTACATTGTAAGTCCTTTTTTCATTTGTAATTAATTTGTTGTAACGGCGCTGATTATATATAACAAAATACTAATAACTCAATTGTATTAGTACTTTATTGTGGTTTCTATCTCGCTTAGATGTGAATGAGCGGCCGTATGTACGGATATTGCAGAGGCTTACGACTAACCTTGGCCGTAGGCCGTACCTTTATTCGCAATTAAATCTGCAAGTGTATCCTCTAATTTAAAAACAAAAAAAAGCTGCCAGTAAATACTGACAGCTTTTTTAGCGTAAATTCTTAGTGCTAGTTGTGAACTTAGCCTCTAACCGCTGAGATCAATCGCTCACAACTGAAATTAGAACGAAGTTCGCTTATAACGGCGATACTCAGCTGTCCAAAAGTTATCTTCGATTGCTTGAGTCAATAACTCATCGCTGCTCGGCAGTGCATGACCCTCTTCAACTGCCACTTTAGCGACAGCAAAAGCGATATGTTTACTGACGCTATGGATATCTTCAAGCTTCGGTAATAAAGAGCCTTCACCATTAATTGCAAGAGGTGAGCACTCGGCTAATGCACGGCTAGACGCCATTAGCATTGCGTCACTGACGCGGGCTGCACCAGCAGCTAACACACCAAGGCCGATGCCAGGAAAGATATAACTGTTATTGCACTGGGCTATTTCATAGGTAATGTCATCAATCACAACAGGCTCAAAGGGGCTACCTGTTGCCACTAATGCTTGGCCGTTTGTCCAATGCAAAATATCTTTTGGTGTGGCCTCTACGCGGCTTGTAGGGTTCGACAGCGGGAACACAATTGGGCGTTTACAATGGCTATGCATCGCCTTGATGATCTCTTCACTGAATAATCCTGGTGAGCCAGAGACACCAATCAACACGGTTGGCCTAGCGTTACTGACGACATCGAGTAGGGATATGTTGTCGCTGAAATTATTCCAGCTCTCTACATCACTACATTGTTGCGCTAGTTTGTGTTGAAAAGGCAGTAAGTTCGGCATGTTTGACTGTAACAAACCCCAACGGTCAACCATGAATACTCGTTGGCGTGCTTGGGTCTCGCTAATGCCTTCAGATACCATTTGCGCCACAATAGCTTCGGCAATACCACAACCTGCAGAGCCCGCACCTAAGAAGGTGATTCGTTGCCTACAAAGCTGAGTGCCAGCCGCTTTACAGGCTGCGAGTAGTGAACCTACAGTAACAGCAGCAGTGCCTTGAATATCATCATTGAAGCAGCAGTATTGATCTTTGTAACGCTCAAGCAATGGCATGGCGTTCTTTTGCGCAAAATCTTCAAATTGAATCAGTGCATCTGGCCAGCGGCGGCTAACCGCTTGCATAAAGGCTTCGACAAACTCTTTGTATTCTTCGCCGCCAATGCGTTGGTTACGCCAACCCATGTACATAGGGTCTTCAAGTAGATGTGGATTATCGGTACCGACATCAAGCGTGATTGGCAAAGTATAAGCGGGGCTAATACCACCACAGCTGGTGTAGAGCGAAAGCTTACCAATCGGGATCCCCATGCCACCAATACCTTGGTCGCCAAGACCTAGAATACGTTCACCGTCGGTGACTACGATGATTTTTACTTTTTGGCGAGTCGAGTTATTTAAGATGTCGTCGATACGATCTTTGTTCGGGTAAGAGATAAACAGCCCGCGGTTACGACGATAATCTTTTGAGAAACGCTCACATGCCATACCCACAGTAGGGGTATAGATAATAGGCATCATCTCAGAAATGTGGTTTTGCACTAAACGATGATAGAGCGTTTCGTTAGTATCTTGAATGTTCCTAAGATAGATGTGTTTGTCTAAATCATTAGAAAAATTCTTATACTGATCATAGGCGCGTGATGCTTGCTCTTCGATTGTCTCAATCACATGCGGCAATAGGCCTTCAAGATTGAAAAAAATACGTTCTTCGTCGGAAAATGCGCTGCCTTTGTTAATCAAAGGTGCTTCAAGAATGGCAGGACCGGCAAAAGGAAGATAGAGCGGGCGTTTGTTATCGTCCATTAGAAACCTTTTCTCTGTTTTTGTTAGTTTAAGGAGGTGATGTTAATCACGGAAGATTAACACAAACCGTGATCTTTGTTGCGTTTTGTCTGCCGATAAGATGAATTTTTTAATCAGAGAATATTGTTCAGTAGTGGACTTTTTCAGGTACAAAAAAGCACAGCAAATGCTGTGCTTTATTCCTTAACTCAAACTAAAGCCTAAGCTTCAGTTTCAGCGGGTTTTGGACGATGCTTCAGGGATAAACCCATTAGGAAGTTTCGTAAAACCTGATCGCCGCACGCTTTATAGTGCTTGTGGCCAGGTTTTCTAAACAGTGCGCCAAGTTCCGATTTAGACATATTAAATTCGGCTAGCGTCAGAGCTTCAATAATATCGTCTTCACGCAATTCAAAAGCAACTCTTAACTTCTTAAAGATAAGGTTGTTTGTTAGCTGTGATAATGGCTCTGGTATTTCAGCACCAGGCTTTAGTCCGCGCTTATAGATCACAAATCCATCAAGGAACATACACATGGTTTTGTCGTTACAAGGCTGATAGCCCTCTTCAGACTCTTTTTTCAACATGTTGATGATTTCTTCTTGATTGATTTCGTGATTAGCTTTAGCAAAAATGCGTAGCATTTTGGCATTGCTTAAATCAAGGATGTAGCGGACTTTACGTATAATATCGTTGTTAATCATATTTGTATTTTCTTTATGCTATTTGACTGCGCGGCTGCGTAATCATCGGTGCGTATTATAGCAGAATCGTTTGGTATTTACTTTGCTGCTAGTAAAGTTGCTGTGATTGCTTCTTTTCCTGCTTGGTATAATTTGGCTACGGGTCTGTCTTCTAACGCCACCAGTTTACTGTTAATACTATTGCGGATCTTATCGTGCAGCCCAAAAGTGCGATTGATATCTTGCAGATCCCAAGAGGTATTTTCTAAAATGACCACGTTGACGTTCGACTGTGGGTAATAGAGTGCAAGGCTGACATAGCCAGGAAGGTAACCACTATGACTATATTCAGTTATGCCGTTGATATTACTGATTTGCGTGCCATAGCCATAGCCCAATGCTCCCCAACGATGTTCTCGGGTGCTATGGGAAGTCGTCATCTCTAGTAGGCTTTGTTCACTAATAAGCTGGCCTGTGAATAGCGCATATTGAAAATGACTATAGGCATCGGCTGACGCCATCATGCCACCAGCGGTGAGCAGCTGCTGATTAATCTCGACATCAGAGGCGGCATAACTTGAGGTGTCATTGCCGTCTTGCTGCTGATGCCTTGTTTCTTCTTGGCCAAGTAACAGTAGCGGGGATGTCTTTTTGATGGTTGATGTTTTGCCTAAGTGCGCACTCAGTCCGCCCAATCCTGCCTGCAGGTTGAATGCGTTGATTTGTTCTGTAATGGGTTGTTGATTGACGGTCTCAAGTAGTTGTCCAAGCAGGGCATAACCATAGTTTGAGTATTTAAATTGGCTACCGGGTTCAAACAACGGCGGCTTACCCGCTTCGACGAGCCCTGAGGTATTACTGAGTAGGTGCGAGATGGTTACGCTGTCAGGGATATTGTCGGGACCCTTTTGTGATGGCTGTGATCCCAGATAATGATTAACCGACTGATCTAACGCTAGCTTGCCATCATCAACGGCTTTAAGCACTAGCGTGGCAGTGACCTGTTTAGATAACGAGGCGATAATAAATTCAGATTTCAGACTGACATTATCGCCGGAAATATAGGTAAACAGCGGTTGGTTATTGCGTTTTACCATAATAATGCCAGTAAAAGGCCGTTCATTTTGAGTGATGATAGTGGGTAGCTGTTTGGCTATATCACTGTTGGCTATGCGGTTGGCACTGGCTTTATTCGCAGCCCATAAGCAAAGAGTGAGCAATATAACACTCAGAATTGTTTTCGTTAAAAAATGCATCGCAGGTGTAGTCCGTTATTTAGTAAGCATCCAGTAGATGAATAAAACCGCAAAACTAATAAGGTAAGTTAAGCCAAACAAAGAGAGTATCCTCATCGCGCTACCATACCTGTCTTCAACAGGAAGTGCTGTGCTGATCATCAATTTATAGTTAAGCCAAGCGAAAATAACTGTGGTCATAAACGCAAGGATCATAACAAACTCAAGCAATGGCAGTAACGCCCCTTTAAAAAATAAAATAATAGCCAGTCCACATAAGCTCATTAAACACATCACAGTGTTAAGCCTCTTTTGGCTGTATTGGCGGCCTTTTAGCAGTTGCCAACCCATATTCAAGGTTCTGCTATAGCCATCAATAACGGTAACAGTGGTGCTGAAAATACATAAAAAGGCCACAAAACCAATTAAATATCGGCTTTCATTGCCCATCACCTTGCTATAAAGGTCGATTAGCTGCTTAGAGAACTGCACGCCAGAGGCTGAAAAGGTTTCGCCGCTGCCATGCATCACCAGAGTGCCAAGCGCCAAAAATACAATGGCGAGCAGGGCGGTAACGATATAGCCAAAGTTGAAGTCGAATAGGGCTTGTTGCTTTGTCACCTGTTGGCTTTTTTGTTTCTCCAGCAACCAGAGAGAGTTCCAAGCGCTGACCTCAATCGGTGCGGGCATCCAGCCCATCATTGCGACTAAAAAGCCGATATAAGCCCATTGCCAAGGTGAGGTAGACACAAAGCCTGGTTGCACGATAGAAGGTGCATTAAATGCGAGAGCAACCGCAATTAAGGTGGTTAATGTTAGCGCCAACATGATGATTTTCGTCATCTTGTCGAGTAGCGCATAATGGCCAAAAATGAGTATGACTAAACTCGAGATCAGCACCAGTAGCGCTAATAGGTCGATAGAGAGCGGGACAAACTGGGTCAACATTGCCGCGGTTAACATCGCTACCCCCGCTGTACTGGCTATCGCAGCTATCACATTGAGGCCGGTAAACAGTAATAAATAGTTGCGACCCTGTTTTAAATATCCCGCGAGTAAGCTCTCGCCTGTGGCGGCTGTATAGCGAGCACCAGCGGCAAAGAAGGGATACTTGAGTAAGTTGACGGCCAAAATAACCCAAGCTAATTGCCAACCAAATTCGGCGCCCGCTCGGGTAGAAGCAACCAGATGAGAGGCGCCAATGGCAGCGGCGGCCATTAAAATGCCAGGCCCCATGGCTCCGATCACAGAACCTAGCTGAAGAGGGGACTTTGATAGTGTAGGAGTACTGCTGTTGCTCATTATTTGGCTACTTCATCTGTAAAAATTTAAAGGAGGTAGGTGAATCTTTAAATTGAAATCTAAAGACTCGCTTTGTTTTCAAGGCGTTTAAGGGTATCAGAGATCTCTTGTAAAAGAGTAATCACATAAGTGTCATTATTTTCATCTGCTGTACTGTCACTTTCAAGTTGGTTCAGGGTTTCTTTTTGAGCTAACACCAAGCTTCTAAAGTGGGCTGCATCGATGATCCCTGTTAGATTTAATAGCGCGCCAGAACCCGATTGCCCCGCAGTTTCAATCGTTAATTTGTGCAGCTTAAAGAATCGCATCAGTGGCCCTTGGATTAACGCCATGTCGGTGATTTTATCTAATGGGACCGTGTTTTCGGTGCGGGTAAAAATACCTTTGCGGACGATGAGTTTTCGATCTGTGAGCTCGGTGCTCATATTGGCGATATAGCGGCGAGTAAAAATACCGCCAATGGGTAGCCAAAGCAGTAACAGTGGAATGCCGATGATGGATAACGTCAGCACGATGGCAACTGGCGTTAACCAGTATTGAGCTAAGTTAGTGGCAAACTCTGCTTGCTTGATACTTTTTTCCAAACCCTTTTGCATGGTTAACCCTTATTTTTGCAACTGATGATGGTGCGACGCGGAGCGTAGTTATGACTTGTGGCTGCTATTGTTATTGCCCTTAGGCTAACTTAAGCAAAATTGAATCTAATTTGAAGTATTTTATGTTTTTAGAATAACTTGCTGGTTCCTATTTTAGGATTATAAGAGTAGTTTAAAATGTTATTTATGTTCAAGCAGCAGGGGAAGGGCAGGATGATTACTTTATACGGGGTTCCACGTAGCCGTTCACTGAGAGTGTCATGGACGTTAGAAGAGTTAGGGCTTGAGTGGGAATATCAGTTTATTAATTTCTCAAAAGGCGACAGCCGACATCCCGATTTTCTAGCCGTTAACCCGTGTGGAAAAGTGCCAGCGCTTATCGACAATGGTAACGTTATTACCGAATCTGCCGCTATTGCTGTGTTCTTAGCTGAAAAGTATGGCGAAGGACGCTTACTGCCAAAAGCGGGCTCTGATGCCTCAGCGTTGCACCATCAATGGATAAGCTTTATTACTAATGAGCTTGAACAACCTTTGTGGAGCATCGGCAAACATAAGTTTGCGATACCAGAAGAACTTAGGCTTGAGGCGATGTTTACCGTGGCTAAGTGGGAGTTTGATAAAGCGGCGGCAATTGCTGAGCAGTGGTTGCCCGATACCCCGTTCTTGCTAGGAGCAGAGATTAGCGTAGCCGATATATTATTAGCACAGACTTTGATGTGGGCGACGCGATTTGAGCAAGATATTCCGCCTAAGCTTGCGGCATATCGAGATCGTATAACCGCGCGTAAGGCGATGGCCAGTGCTCTGAAAAAAGAGGAAGCATGCGCTGTTTAAGAGTCATAAACAGTCATTAAAAAAGCATCCAAATGGATGCTTTTTTATTTTGAGTTCAATTAAGCGACTAGAACCATCTTTAATCTATCGGTCTCAGGTTTTCTGGCAGTTCCGTCTTAGTTTGTACCGTCTTTGCTTATTCCTAGAACCTAGTATCTTCTTTAATCTATCCGTCTCAGATTATCCGGCTGTTTCGTCTTAGCTTGTTCCTAGACTCTATAACCTAGCTTTTATAACTGAGCTGCAGCCCACTTAGCACGGTTTTCTCTGCTCTCTTTAAGGCCGTCTTTGTCGCGGTAAGCTTTATACGATTCGAACTCGAGTGCGACGAGTACCACTTCAACTTCAAGTACTAGTTTACACTCTTTTTTAATGCGCCATGCTGAAGTGTTGTATAGCTCAGCTAATGGTAAGCTGCCTAAAAACTCAGGATTGTATTGTGCGTATAGCGCTTGTGTTGGGTAAACCACAAAACTTAAAGTGCGTTTAGGCTCTTTAGAAAAGAGTGCTTCGATACCGTCACACGTATTAAGTACCTGCATTTCGATAACTTCATCAATCTCTATCAGCTTCTTTTGTACGGGCATATGTGCTGGCTTTTCGCCTGCTTCCCAAGCAATAACATCGGCTTCTGATACTTTGCCTATTTCAGCTACTTGCGCAGTTGTTAGTGCCAGAGAGTGGCGAAGATACTGCATTTCAATGGCATTGAGGCCGAGATTTTTAGACATGGTGTTTCCTTAATTAGTTTTATGGTTAGCTACGCATCCAAACATTCTCGGCCCATTCCCAAAATGATTCCCAGCTGTCTTCATGGATTTCACCGTCTTGCCATAATTGTATTTCACCTTCTTGGGTGATGAAAAAGAAACTATCACCCTGCTGGCAAATAGGGATATATTCACGCGGTAAACCGATAGACCAAGCGTATGCTGTAACCTCTGATAAAAAGGTGTGCGAGTGAGGGTCGCTGGCGGTCACTGGCTCTAAGCTGCCAACGATAAGGTCACTGGCATCCAACAAGTACTCTTTCAACGCCAAAGGAAGTGGCATTAAAATTTCCTCTTCTACTTCAACAATTTGTTCAAAGGTTGCCAGCTCTAATGGTACCGGAACTGTCTCGCTCATCTCTTGTAGCTGCTCAATGATATCGTTCATAATTTTTTCGTGTGTTAAGGCTATTGGGCGGGAGTATAGACTTTTATCGGGGAAGGCACAAAAAAGCTGTGTTGAGAATAATAGGGAGCATCAGCATTTGCTGAACTCCCATTCATGTCGTTATGCTGCCACCAGAAAATCGGCTTGGTCTAAGCGCTTATATTTGAGCCACGCTTTATGGTATTGCTTGTGTGACTCTTGACGTAGTTGCACTATTTTTGTTTTTTCAATATCACTTAAATCACGTTGCTGTTGCAGGGCATGGTTCTGCATCTGTTGCACCTGTTCATAAACGAGGTGCTCATCGCCACTTTTTATGTCGGCAATATCTGCTAAGTGCAGTTGAATTTCAGCAATCATTTGTGACTTTGGCAGCTTAACAAGCAGGTTTAAATCTCGGTATCCTGAATCTTTTGGCTCAGAGAAGCGGTTTTTCACTTGAATAATCTGACTGTCAGATTTTACCAATGCATAAGCTTGCATTAGGTTATAGATATCTTTGCTAACGATACTGGCTCGTACAAGGTCAGTGAGTTGGCTGGCATCATTATTGAGTTTATTCTTTAGTTTTACCTGGGCTCTGTCTCGGCTTTTTATATCCGCTAAGACAGCGTGAGTTTGAGTTTGGTTGGTGATGCTGCTTAACAAGTCTGCGAGTTCTTGTTGTGCATCTGGCGCGATGGCGTAAAGAGTATCAAGGTCGGCGCTGGTTTGCCTTGGTTGCTGATACTGCATTGACTCTATAGCGGCCAAACCGTCGAGGTTATTAGCAAAAGCTAGCTTGGCACTGTAACCGCTGTTTGCCTCATTTGTCTCTTGCTCAATAGGGGCAATTTGGCCAATCGCCGAGCGAGTCGAGAGCAATAATAAGAAGATGAAGAATGTTCGCAATAACCGGTTCATAGCAGTCCTTTTTTGTTGCTGTGGACTTAATCTAACCCTTCAATACTTAAGCTATGCTGAATGACACATTAAGCTTTATTCATGCAGTGATATGGAACTGGAAAATTAAAAAAGCCGTTGATGAGTTATGTCATCAACGGCTTTTTTGGTTCTAAGTATACTTAGACTGAATTACCAGATTTTTACGCGTTTTTCTGGCGCAATATACATCGCATCGCCAGGCTTAACATCATAGGTGCTGTAAAATTCAGGCATGTTAGATAGCGCGCCAAGTGAGCGGAACTGTGCTGGTGAATGTGGGTCAGTTGCTACACGGTTACGCATTGACTCTTCTTTAATTTTTGCACGCCAAATTTGCGTGAAACCAATAAAGAAACGCTGATCACCGGTTAGACCGTCAATCACAGGTGCTTCTTGACCGTTAAGTGATTTCTTGTATGCACGATAAGCAATGGTTACACCCGATAGGTCGCCAATGTTTTCGCCGAGTGTCAATTCACCGTTAACGTTGAGGTCATCAAATACAGCATAATCATTATACTGATTGATTAGCGCTTTACCGCGAATAGAGAACTCTTTTAAGTCTTGCTCTGTCCACCAATCGCGCATGTTGCCTTCGCCGTCAAACTTAGCACCTTGGTCGTCAAAACCATGGCCCATTTCATGACCGATAACCGCACCAATACCACCGTAGTTTACTGCATCGTCAGCTTCCATATTAAAGAACGGAGGTTGTAAGATAGCGGCTGGAAATACGATTTCGTTCATCGTTGGATTGTAGTAAGCGTTAACCGTTTGTGGAGTCATACCCCATTCCCATGTGCGGATTGGGCCACCTAGCTTCTCAAGATCTTTTTCATGGCTCAACTGGCTTGCGCGCAGGTTGTTACCAAATAGGTCGTCAGCTTTAATCGCTAGCTTGTCGTAGCTTTCCCAACGGTCTGGATAACCAATCTTAGGATTAAATTTAGCTAACTTATCTTTAGCGGCGACTTTAGTGTCAGCGCTCATCCACTCTAAAGACTCAATGCTATCACCGTAAGAGCCACGTAGGTTTTCAACCAACGTTTGCATGCGTGTCTTTGCTTCAGGAGAAAAGTGACGCTTAACATAGACTTTACCAACAACCTCACCGAGCAGGCTGTTGACCGAGGCAACGCCACGCTTCCAGCGAGGTTCTTGCTCTTCTTGGCCGTTAAGCGTTTTAGAGAAAAACTCGAAGTTTTCAGTATCAAGCGCTTCACTTAGACTGCCTGCTGCATGTGTCAGTACCTGCCACTGCATGTAGGTCTTCCAAGTATCAAGATCAGTATTCTTGATAACGTCATTTAGACCTGAGATAAAGGTCGGCTGGTTGATTATAATATCAGCCTGCTTATCTACGCCTAATGTTGACAGGTAACCTTTCCAGTTAATATCGGGTGCTAGAGTGGCTAAATCTTTAACTTGATATAGGTTGTAACTTTTAGTGCTGTCACGTGTTTCAACGACATCCCAATGCTTTTCAGCAATTGATGTTTCAAGTGCGAGTACCGCTTCAGCACTGGCTTTAGGATTAGCCAGTCCAGCCAAGGTGTACATCTTTTCGATGTGCTCAATAAACGCCTTACGGATATTGACGAAGCGCTCATCTTGGTTAAAGTAGTAATCTTTTTCGGGCAAGCTTAGGCCGTATTGCCAGATATGCGTAGCATAACGGCTAGAATCTTTAGCATCTACGTCGATGTAAAATGCCATTGGGGTGCCGCCACCGACAATTTGGCTATGAGCAAAGTAAGTCACGAGTTCATCTTTTGACTTAATCGCGCTGACGTTATCCAGTTCGCTTTGGATTGGCTTAATGCCCAATTTGTTGAGGGTTTCAGTATCCATGAATGAACGATATAAATCGGCAACTTTTTGCTCGTCGCTACCGGCTTTAAGATCTGGCGTTGCAGCAACTTCTTCGATAATGGCTTTTACATCATCACGTGACTTTTCACGGAGATCGTAAAATGCACCAGAGCTAGTGCGGTCGCTAGGAATAGTCGTGTTCTTTATCCAAGTGCCGTTTACGTAGGAGTAAAAGTCATCTTGCGGACGAACTGACTTATCAAAATTAGCAAAATCGATGCCTGATGAAAGGGCTTTTTGTACGGCTACAGCCGTTTCCGTTTTAGTTGTTTCTGGTATCTTCGGTGCTGCTGTGTCGCTATTACACGCACTTAGGCCAACGATAAGGGAAGCGCATAAGCCCCCAACGAGTACTTTTTTCATTTTTCTTCCTTTTATATACCGTCAATTTGTTATTATATTTTGCAATTAATGACAACTAAAATGCATGTTAATAAGCTGCAAGTTACATTAAGCAACACATGTTAAGGCTTTTTTGTTTGCGTGAACAAGCATATGTTTGTAACGAAGGGCGATAATTACTTGATGATCTGTAAGAAAAGGTTTCCTTGAGGTCATTTATCTCGCTAAAGCCCGGATGAACAGTTTTATATCGACTTTAGCCATTTTGCAGGATTTCCTGCTACTACAGTCGCCGTTGGGACATCTTTTGTGACAACAGAGCCCGCTGCAACGACGGCATCATCGCCAATGCTCACCCCCGGTAAAATTATCGCGCCGCCACCAATCCATACCCGTTCACCAATATGAATCGATTGAGCTATTTCAAACCCTTGGCAACGCTTTGTCGGATCTAATGGATGATTGGCGGTGTAAAGTTGTACGTTAGGCCCGAGCATTGTTTGACGACCAATGTGGATCGGAGCGTTGTCTTGTAGCGTGACGTTGGCATTAATAAATACTTGTTCGGCAATAAAAAGGTTAATGCCGTAACTGATAAAGAAAGGTGTTCGGATCACTGTATCTGTCGCAATGTTAGGCAGTAAATCTCGGTCAATTTCGCAAGAGAGATTAACTCGATGGTTAAGTGCTTGTTGCTGTTGCCAATAGTTTGATAGTTCAGGATCAAAACAATTGTATTGTTCACCCTTCACCATCTTATCAAATTGTTTGTTTTGGGCAGAAGTCAGTAATGGCGTCATCGATCAATCCTTGTTTAGCGCATTGCACCATAGTCTTTCTGTCGCAGAGGTTACAAGCAAAACTTTGCCCTTTAGTCTCTCAGCCCTCATAATGTCGGCCATTATGGTCATATAGCTGAGTGTTACAGTGCGTTTAGATAAATATATTTGTGAGTCAACTTCCCATTCTCGTGTTTCAGCCAAAAAAGCACTGCATCGTGGCGATGTCACTTGCAACGGTGAAGTGGTTAAAACTTCAGGTTTTAAAGTCACTGATGACCATGAAATTCGTTTAGAGGGTGTGATACTCAAAGTCATTGGCCCACGTTACATCATGCTCAACAAGCCAGTTGATACTATCTGCTCAACGATTGACGAAGAGTATCCGTCTGTTATTGGCTTACTCGATGTTATTCGACCTGAAGACTTGCATATCGCAGGGCGTTTAGATGCAGACACCACAGGCCTAACCTTGATTACGACTGACGGCAAATGGTCGCACAAAGTCACCTCTCCTAAAAAAGAGTGTGGTAAACGCTATTTGCTAGAAACTGCAGAACCGCTTGCTACTGAGTTAGTTGAGCAGTTTGCGACAGGGTTACAACTTCATAATGAAGACGGTTTAACTAAGCCTGCCATACTTGAATTGTTAGGCACGCATCAAGCGCGCTTAACGATTACCGAAGGCAAATACCATCAAGTTAAACGTATGCTGGCATCTGTTGGTAATCACGTGACTAAATTACACCGTGAAAAAGTGGGCGAAATTGAACTCGATAGTACGCTTGAACTGGGTGAATGGCGTTTTTTAACTGACGCTGAAGCCAAATCAGTAAAGTAAGTCAGTAAACTTGCTCCGTAAAATAAGCCTGCAAAACACGCTGACGGTTCCTCGATAAGTGATATCAGCTTACCTGAGTGGAATTGGATAGCGGATAGTCGCTGGTTAGATAGAGCACTGAACGTGGATGCGTTCGGTGCTTTGTTGTATCTGGGAGTCATTAATCATCTGCATTGGTTGTAATATTGCCCTCTAAATAATGAAGAATGCACAAAAAAGGGCCCTCAATTGAGGGCCCAAAGACAAGGTTAAGCAAATCGCAAATGCTTAACTTTTGTGCTCTTACAGGTTAATGTAACTTTTTACGCGCGCCTCCTAATAAGCCCAATAGTGCTACGCTAAGAAACCTAAGCTGCCACCTGAATCATTGTAGTGGGTAACCATGCTTAGGCTGGCAAAGAGCAATCGCGAAATTGATTGCTCTTTGCTTGGTATTGCTAATGAGACAAGGCTATGTCGCCACTGATGGTGGATGCGCTGAGTTTTGCGCTGCCATCACCCGATTGAAACTTAAGGTAGGTTTGTGGCGAATACTTTTCTTTGGTGACTTTATCATCAGTTAATTTATTGCTGATCTTGCCACTTGGGCCGCCGTTGATGTCGAAGGACACATTGGCTTTACTGATAAACTGAATACTCATATCGCCACTGACACTGGCTAATTTAGCCCTGTCATTGAGTGAGTTTAATGACACATCGAGATCGCCACTGACGCTCTTGATATTTAAATTATCTACGTTTGCCAAGGTGACAGTTGCATCTCCAGACACCAGTTCAACCGACACTTGCGCAGCTTTGGTTGTCGCAGTGAGCTCACCACTGACGAGGCTATAGGCAATCTGTCCATCACTGTCGGTATCTTTAATTCCGCCAGATACCGTTTCTAACATCACTTTACCACTCAAATCGCGGCTTAAAATATCACCTGAAACCGTGCGGATCATCACTTTCTCACTCAACTGAGTGGCGCGAATATCCCCGCTCACAGAGCTGATGCTAATTTTGCCATTGAGGGTGTTTAAAGTGTAATTGGCTGATATTCCTTCGGCTTGAAGCTTGATTTGGCTAGGCAGCGTAATCGTCAGCTCTGAGCCATCTTTATTGCTGCCGCTGTATTGCCTTGGCATTTCATCCTCGATGACTACATGGTTGCCTTTAACAGTAAAAGTTAGCCCCTCGCTCAACTCATCAAGCTCGCCTTTAACGCTAATCTCACTCTTGTCCCATGACTTAAATATAACATTGCCCCGCTGTATGCTGACGTCGACTTTTGAATTCGGCTTAACTTGTTTTGATTGTTCAACGGCTTCAGCTGCGATAACAGATTGACTGAGTAAAAGTGCTGCTACGGTTAGGCTGGTAAGCTTTGCTGTATTCATATTAATGCTCCCTGATGTTGTGTGACTGCTGGAAGTTGTTGTCCCTGTTGCAGTAACTCTAATTCTCTTTGTTGCGTCCAAAGCCATAGCTGCCATAGCTGTTTGTCATTGGGGCTTTTCTGTAGTGTTTCAAATATCTGTAGTGCGGCTTTTCTTAGCTGCTCGATGCCTTTCTCAAATGGCAAACCTTTCTCTGTTGCTTGCCAATTCACCTTCTGGCTCTGCTGTAATAGGGCGACTTGTTGCTGATGTTGCACTCTGATGTCATCCAAAGTGCTCAGCAACGGCGACACCTCTACTTGAGCAGTTTCAATAGAAAGCAGTTGCTGACGATCCCACATCACGGTGCTTAGCACTGCAACCAATAACACCATGCTTGCGACTGCGACGCGACGCCAATGATTGGGCTGGGTGAACAGAGGTTTATCCAGCTGCTTTTCAATATCCGGCCACAGCGCACGCTCGGGGCTCATAGTCTTAGATGCTTTGGCAATGAGCTGCTCTAATTTATCTTCTGAATGACTCATTTTACTGACCTCTTACACAATGTAATACTTGGATAACTGCTCACTCTTAAGTTGATAAAATCAAGGTAAGTAGTTTAAAAATGGAGATTTTTAGACCTAGCGCTATATTTATGTCAACATCTGCGCTAGTAACTTTTGCGCTCGATGGTATTGCGCTTTACTGGTGCCAGACGCAATTCCCATTAGCTGACCAATCTCTTCATGCTTGTAGCCTTCAAGTGCAAATAGTACAAAAACAATTCGAGCTCTTTCTGGCAATTTAACTAAGATTTTGTCGAGATCTTCATATTCATCTTGTACCGCTTCAGCATCAGTTTCTGATGCTACAAATCGAGACCAAAACGAACGATGTTTCTTGAGGCTATTGAGCGCTTGGTTAACCGATAAACTGTGCAACCAAGTGGTAAATTGGCTTTGGCCTTTAAATTGCGGCAATTTCTGCCACAAGGTGACAAAACAGTCTTGAGTGGCATCTTCAGCTAAGGCAACTTGACCGGTGATGCGAAAACATAGCGCGTACACCCGTTGATGGTGTTGTTGGTAAAGCTGTTTAAATGCAGCTTTGTCGCCTTTTTTTGCACTATCGATAAGATCCGGCTCGTTGAATGAACTCTGCTGCAAGACCTTTATTTGTGCTGTCACTACATGTTCCTTATGTGCTTACCGATATAGATAAGACAAAGCTAACCTATAAAAAGGTTTAAACGAAAATAAAATAAATTATTTTTAGCGTCATCGCCGCTTTAATTAATGAGGGGGAATATGCCCAGATGGGATGCTATTTTAGGAGGAGGAGATAAGAAATGATGCTAGCAATAAGGCCAGTATCAGTGGCCTCACCGGATAAAAATTAAGACTCAGCTGAAGTTAATTTGGCGTAGACCAGTTGAGCACCGACAAGATCTGATAACGCAGTGCCTACGGTTTTAAATAGGGTTATCTGCTCAGCGCTTTCGCGCGCGGAGATTGTAGACTGGCTCAATTGTGCCAGTTCGCCCTTGACCTCATCGAAGCAAAATTGCCCTTCTGCAATTGGAATGAGTAGTTCTCCCGCCTCGGCAAAGACATTGATCTTTGAATCAACAAATACTGCCGATTTTTGGATGAGTGTTGTATCACATTCACGGCGATCGTGGTTGTGGTTGCCGACAAAGTCAGTATGGGTGCCTGCTTGAACCCATTCGCCAGGAAACAGCGGTGTAGGAGAGCCTGTTGCACAGCTAATGATGTCTGCATTACGTACGCTGGCTTCGAGATTGTCACAATAGATAACCTCAATGTCAGGACGTTGATTGCGGATAAGCGCCATTGTCGCATGCGCTTTATCTTGATTACGTCCCCAAACGCTAATCTGGGTAATCGGCCGCACACTAGCATGAGCCAATGCCATAAATGACGCCAAGTTACCGGTACCACATACCAGTAATTTGCTTGAATCTTCACGCGACAAATAACGGCTACCCAGTGCAGAAACGGCCGCCGTGCGCCAATATGTCACACTGGTACCATCGACTAATGCTTGTGGCTCACCGGTGACCCGATTAAAAATTAATATTTTAGAATAGAGACTGGCGAGCTTAGGATCTTTTTGTGGATTACCCGGAAAGTAAGTAAAGGCTTTAACGGCAATGGTTTTGTCGTTCCAAGAGGGTAATACCGCAAATGCATCACTGTGGCTTGCTGACTCATCCAGACTAAAAACCTGCCTTTGGGGCATACCTGCGGGACGAGAGAATGTTTCGTCGAGCGCGTCGACAAGCTCATTAAAATTTAAAGACTGGTGCACAGACTCGGCATTGATGACTAGCATAAGGGCTCCTGAAAACGGTATATTTTATATCATTAGTTGTCGCAGTATGAATCAATCAACTTTATATTGCTATATGGTTAATTTTGCGTGACCAGCAACAGTACGAACAGCGTGCAACTCCAAAAGAGTTCATCTTTGATTTATCAGTCATGTGATTAATGGGCGTGAGGCTGAGATAACGTAAACTAAGTATTTTTTAACCGTTAAAATGGACCGTAAACTGTAATTAAATCAATTCATTATTGGTATTGAATTGACTGTGGTTTTAGTGCTCAAGATAGTTTCGTACTGCTATTTTATTAACGGCTAGTGTTAACGATTAAATATACGGTGTTAACTGGTTTAATGTTGTAGAATCGCGCCCTTCGTAAATGTTACTCATTAGATGTTTTCATCTTGCTGTTGGGGTTTATATGTTAATTCGCCACAAGTTGCTTTTAAGCGCTGCGGTATCTATTGCTGCACTAGGGGCTATGTTTGGTTTACAGCTTTATTTTGGTCAAGTTCAGTCTGAACTGTCTAAAGCATCTCAGGGGGTCTCGAGTCTCAAAAGTGAAGTGTTGAGCCTTCGCCGTGACGAGAAAGATTTTTTGGCGAGGTTGGATCTTAAATACGTCGATAAGCATCAATCGAATCATAATGACATTAAGTTACTCACCCGAGAATTGGACCGCGTATTTACTGAGTACAGCATTCCGACTCAAGCGCTTGCTAACTTCAATAGCGATCTTACTATCTATGTAAGCACATTCACCAAGGTGGTAGGGTTACACCAGCAGATGGGATTAACACCAAAGGCGGGTTTATACGGCGCACTGCGTGATGCGGTTCATCAAGTCGAGTCTCTGGTTAAACAATACGATCAACCCGCATTAATGGTGCAGATGCTGCAATTACGTCGAGCAGAAAAAGACTTTATGCTCAGGCGCAGCCAAAGTTACGTGGCAAAGTTTGATGATGGCTTAATTAATTTCGAGACCGTGTTAGCTCAATCGACCGTTACTCCTGCCGCTAAACAGCAGATCAGCACACTCATTCAGCAGTATAATGCAGATTTTAAACAGCTGGTCACTAAAGAGCAGCAACTCGGCTTATCTGTCACCCAAGGTCAAATGGGCGAGTTAAGGCAAGCGGTTGCTAATACTGATCGTGCATTGGCGCAGCTTGAATCGTTAGCCAACACTGCGATTCAAGACGAGGAAGAGTCTGCATTTTACTTAGGTTTGTCGATAGCAGTATTGATAGCACTGGCGTTATCTGGCGCAACTTTTTTGATTATTCGCAGTATTATTGACCCTGTTAAACAGATCACCGCAATTATCACTCAGATTGAAGTGAATAAAGATCT
Organism: Shewanella sp. GutDb-MelDb; assembly: GCF_002836075.1. NCBI lineage: Bacteria > Pseudomonadati > Pseudomonadota > Gammaproteobacteria > Alteromonadales > Shewanellaceae > Shewanella > Shewanella sp. GutDb-MelDb. The sequence goes on from NZ_PJBM01000231.1 coordinate 18,965, forward strand.
GTCGATGCGATGTGATGAGAGTAGTGATGATGAACTTGGACAAATCGCTAAACACTTCAATAGCATGGTAGAAAGTTTTCAAGAGTTGATTGAACAGGTGACAACATCCGTCGGCACCATGAATCAGTCTTGCCAAGATCTCGCCGGTAATGTCACTCAGGCATCTGAAGGTGTGATAAGCCAATTAAATGAAACTGATATGGTCGCCACCGCAATCACCGAGATGGGTGCCACCATTGAAGAGATCGCTAAAAATACTGAACTGGCAGCTAACAAGGCTAGTAGCACCCATGATAATGCACTGCTAGGTCAAAGAGGTGTCGAGCAAACCATTGAAAAAATCGAGTCTTTGGCACAGCAAATCAATCAATCTGCAGTTGTTGTCAATGAGCTCGAAAAGGACAGTGAGACTATCGGCCGAGTGCTTGGTGTGATTAAGTCGATAGCAGATCAGACTAACTTACTCGCATTGAATGCGGCTATTGAGGCTGCAAGAGCAGGCGAGCAGGGTCGTGGCTTTGCTGTTGTGGCCGATGAAGTGCGTAGTTTAGCCATGCGAACCCAAGAGTCTACCGAAGAGATCTCTGCCATTGTTCAGACTTTACAGAGCCGAACTCGCTCTATTGTGAAAGTGATGGAAGCTAGTCGAATTCAAGGTGATGAAAGCGCGGTGCAAGCTGCTTCTGCAGGGGCACTTCTACAGCTGATAAACAGCGATGTTACTAATATAATGGACATGAGCACTCAGATAGCGGCTGCGATTGAAGAGCAGAGCATGGTGGCGACTGAAGTGAATAAAAATGTGGTTGTTATTAGAGATATTGCGCAAGAGACCGCTGATAGAGCGGTTGCGAACTCATCAGCGACTGAGAATGTTAAAGAACGGGCAGAGTTTTTACTGCACGCCGTGAGTAAATTTAAGGTGTAAAAGCTTAAAGGTAAAGTTTCATCTTTCGAAAGGGTTAGCTGAATAAGCTAACCCTTTTTACTTTTGCGTTGGTTAAATATGCAGTGTTTTAGCAGTGTTGATACTCTCTTGAAACCCCCGCTATTGGTCGGCACTTGAAAGCAGGTGTAGCGGCGCAGCGTCACTTAAGTAGGCTTCGTCAACTTGGTCTAACTTGTTATAACGGATCATCTGCCTTATCCCATCAATGTAGGCTTGGCCTCTTTCTGAATATTTGTCTAAAGTACCCGCCAGTTCAATGCCGGTAATAGCGGCGTTACTGGCACGAAGGTTGGCCCTTAGGCTACGTAACTTTTTATAAGCATTATTGGTGTTCAGGTTGAGCATGTAGCCCTCAACGGATGCTAAAGGCGTGTCGAAACGGGCTAAGCCATAATTGCCAAGCTCCTTACGTTGCTGTTTCGGGATCATGCCATTACCGCTGAAATCCCATTGACCGAAAAATGCATTGCCTTCGACCGTAAATCTAGAGGTTGCCCAGCCACTTTCTTCAGCCGCTTGGGCTAATACTAATGACGGCGGCAGTATGTCTATCTCCTCTAATAACATCTGTCTCTGCTGCTCGGTAATCGTCTGGTCAAGGCGGGTAATTATCCGATACTTAGCGGCGATATTGAGCAATACAATATCATCTAATGGTGCTGATTCAATTAAGCGCCTTTCTAAGAGGATATTTTCATTCGCAACTAAAATAAGCGGTGCGATTAGCCTGAAAAATACCATCTTCTTTTGCTGCACGGGGATATTGTTAGAGGTTTCCTGCCAGCGTTCGCTGACCGACTCAAACGTTAGCCTAGGGACCTCTCGATTGCCATCGATCCAGCTTTGAGTATTATAATTTAGCGAATCAAACAGTGACGACAATTCATCAAGTGAGTTTATTTTGATCTCTTTAGGTGCTTTAGTGGGGCGAGCATCTGAGACATTAATAAAGCTCATTTGGGTTTCAGTTGAATTTGAAGCGGTAGCAAGATCAGCTGCGACTATGCGTTGCTGTACTGAACCTGTTTTATCGGGCTCTGATTTACTTTGATTAACTTGGGTTTTGAGTGCCACTTTAGCGCTAGTGACGGGTGCTGGAGTATTAATGACTGCGTCACTGTTGTCGGGATTGAACTGAGAGTTAGCAGCATAAAGTAACAGCAGGACTGAGGCGGCAAGCAGAGCAAGTTGGGTCTGAGGTTTTCTAAGCATCGAAGCGTCCTTTAGGTGATAGCGATGAGGCTGTATCAAGGTTATTGCTACAGTCTAAATCTAGTCGATCCTTATTCAATATTCCTTTATTGTTACTCATTTGTAAAGTTGGCGCTTTATTGTGGCGAAACATGACGATGGTATTGGTCTGTTTTCGAGCGGGTTATGGCGTAAGAACACCTATATTTTTACATGTTATAACGATATCTGAAGTAGTTAAGCTGTTTTGCAAGTTATCACAACAGGTTGTGCAAGGCTCATTGGCAAGCACTAAAAAGCCCAGAGGGTTAATCTGGGCTTTCATTTTAATAGCGAGAATATGGGATTACTTGCTCAAATCAGCAGCGACTTGCTGGGAGTAATAGTAAGCCACATCTTTCATTTCAGTTTCAGAAAGCATGCCCGCTTGGCCTTGCATAATGGGGTTAGTACGTTCACCGCGCTTAAACTGGACTAACTGTTTAAACAAGTAAGCGCCCTTTTGGCCTTTTAGGTTAGGGTAAGTTGCCATTATTTTAAGCATGGCGTCTCCATGACAAGCAATACAACGCTGGTTAACCAGAATCTCCCCTTGGCTTGCATCGGCTTGATAGTTAAGCACACTGCTATCCAGTTTTAGTTCGGCAACGGCAAGCGTGTCTTTAAATGAGCTATCTGTAGCTTGAACATTACTGCACAGTAACCCTGATATTAGCGTACTGGCCCATATGGCCTTTGATATACGGTTAGCCATATTAATGATCCTTGTTCGATGATGACAACACCACTGGCATTGGTGGCATTTTGTCTGCATCTAATGGCTTACGTCTGAAGATCTTCATATCAATCTCAGTTTCGTTGTAATAGGTCGATAGATAATCGAGTACAGGGTCCCAAGTATCAGAAAGATCCCAAAGACCTTGGGTATCGATCATCCATTGGATCGTCTCGCGCCATACTTCACGACTGCCGACATTCTGTGGAATGATAAGACTGGTGTGGCATGCGTTACATTGATGCTTAACCACTTCCCAGCCAGGTGCCATGATAAGACCCGTAGTGGGGTCAATCGGATAGCTTTTGACTGGGGCGGTATCTGCCGCCATAGCGGCAGGTAATGACATCGCGCTCAGCACTGCTACTAATAAGAGTGCTTTTTTCATCATACGACCCTTACTGCTACTCGATGGCAACCGTTGAAGAGGTATCCTTTAGGGTTCCACTGTGGTTGTACCATAGGTTGGCTATCACCTTTAATATCAGTTGCACGGGCCCACACCTCGTAATAACCCGTTTGAGGCAGTGTTATATTAATGCTCCACTGCTGCCATGCCATCGGGTTAACGGCTTTGGTTAATGATGCCGTTTGCCATGTGGTGCCATAGTCGTAGCTGACTTCGACTTTAGCTACATCACGAGTACCCGCCCAGGCGTGTCCGCTAACCTGTAATTTATCGCCTAGCGATAACTCACCGCCAGTTTGCGGTGCAGTGATAAGAGACTTAACAATCATCTCTTCGATAATTTTAAAGTCTTTATTGTCGACCTTCTCGCCTGGCGCAACAGGATTCTTTGGTACTTGATAAGCGGGGGCACCCATCTTCTTACCGTCGTGAACACGATCACGAACACCCATGCCGATGGCACATTTTTGAGATACGGATCCTGGGCGGCCGCCGAAAACAATACGTAGAGGATATCCATGCATATAAGGGATATCCTCGCCATTCATGCCCCAAGCAATCATCGCGTTTTCATTCATGGCAGCTTCAATAGGAACGCCACGTGAAATAGCTGCGCCCTTACCACTAAGGTGTTTATCGAGGCCATAGTGAGCGGTATACACGGCATCACTTTTTACGCCGCAGTCAGCGAGTACGTCTTTGACTAATACGCCGGTCCACTCGGCGCAGAACACAGCGGTATTACTCCACTGGTTACCTTTGGCATTGGGATAGAAGTTCTCACGGCTATTACCGCCACACTCTAGTACCAACTGCTGGGTCACGGTTTTGAATTTTTCCTTTAACTCAGCAATGGTGTAGGTTTTTGGGGTTTCAATCGACTCACCGTCAACGGTGAACTCCCAAGTGTCGGGATTAATGCTAGCAAAGTCTGGCATCTGTCCATTCCAACGAATAAATGCAACGTCGGCAGGGGTCTTTACCGGTGCAAGCAAATGCTCTGGGGGAAAGGCATTCAATGGGTTGGAGTTTAATACTTTAAAGTGGCTAGGTAGGTCATCTACTTTTGACCAAGTGACCGCTGACACATCAAGTGGTGCCATTCCAGCTGGGCGGTTTTGGGCAAATGCCCAACTTGCTGGGAGCATTGCAGTTACCGAAGTGGCGACAGCCCCTTTTAAAAAATTACGTCTATCGATTGCCATCAGTATTGTTCCTTCCCAGTGCTAAAATAATGTGCCATAAACTGCATCTGCTCTTCTGTCAGCAGTTTGGCGACTTTGCTCATTGTCTTATCTTGACGTTGATCTGACTTGAATTGTTTAAGCTGTTCAATCATATATTGCGCATTTTGGCCCTTTAAATTAGGGATAGAGCCGTAGTTGTTGCTGCCATCAATACCATGGCAGGCGATACACATATTGAGCAGTTTTTGATTCTCTTGTGCCTGTGCTTGTTGCACCTGCCCAGTAAGCGGAGCAAGTACTAACATAAACGCAGCTAACTTAATCTTCATTACACTCATAGGTAGCCCTTTTCGGGATGATATTATTGCTATTTTTACGCCGAAGGCTCGATGCCTTTAACGTGATTATCTGACGATGTTTTTGCTCACTAACCCGTTGCGACATGTTTCATGTACGCAATAGTTGCCAACGCCTTTTGGAACTGCACATGAAAATGTACATCGCTAACCGGTGCGGCGATTGAGATCGTAAAACTACAGATAAATGTGATCTTTAGCCTGTAAAAAGTTGTGAAAAATTATAAAAGAACCCATTTAGTAGAATGTAAATTGCTTCTTATAACTAGAATTAACCTATTAATACGAACCTGGTTGCAGGTTTAGTTATTGGTGAGTGAATGTTGACTAGAGGGGCTTTAGCAGTTAGGAGCGACGGGAAAAGTGTTTGCGGAGTCATTTAGATGGTGTTTTCAGAGGGTGTTAGGTCGCAAAAATATTGATTATTTATGGCCTAACATGGCGCTAACCATTGTTTAAAACTGGCTAATAATCAACGCGAGATAGTTGTTGTTTTTCTGTAGGGAAGAGCGTTTAATGACGATTAAACTCATTCAGTAAAGCAGCCATTAAACTCATTCATTAAACTTGGCCTAAACTGATCTCTTTTTGCAACGAGGCCCAGTTGATGACACCGACTATATGGTCTTTATTTTCTTGATAAATATAAACCTCGCCTCGTCGTGCTTTCGACAAAATTAAATACACCTCATTGAGCGTTGCGGTATCAGGTACTCCTTGAATGGGGTGGCGAGTCAACGTCGTCGCATCATCACTGGCTTGCAGCTCAAGTTGTATCATCTCGACTTCATTTATGGCATTGCGCACTAACACCGAGCGACCTTCTGCGCGTTTTAACACCTCAAGCAGCAGCTCGTCATTATTACTAATAATCACGAAGCGTTTGTCCATAAGGTGACGAACACCGACTTTTTGCAACCCTAAATTAACCGGAGCCACTTTATATCCAAGGCCCATAATCTCAAGTTGTTTGAAGAAAATCGATTTGGTTTTAAATCCTTGATGTGAAATCAAAAATGCCGGGATAACCACAAACATCGATGGCAAAATAATAGAGGCATTATCAGTCAGCTCTATTAGAGCGACTAACGCGGCAAGTGGCGCGCTTAAACAGACGCCCATCATGCCTGTCATACCAATGATGGTGTATAAGCCAATATAAGGCGCGATAGACGGAAAAAACATAGCGCAAACCAAGGCTAAGATAGTGCCGAGCAACGCCCCTATGCCATAAAGCGGACCAATCAAACCGCCAGGGATCCCGAGTCCAATAGCGGCAATCGTTGCCACCATTTTACCAATCAATATGGCGCTTAAAAACAGAATGCTGGGATGCTCACTAATGGTTTCTGCAATGGCTAACTCGCCGCTACCAATCGCTTCGGGCAATATAAGGCCGACGAGAGTGGTAATGGCACCTGCCAATAACAAGCGTTGCAGTAGTGGCCACTGTTGCCCCATAGCTGTGACGCTAAGCAAGGTGTGATTGAACACTGCGGCAATGCAACCCAACACAATGCCAAATAGTGCGAGCAAGGGATACTGGCTTAGAGGAATGACGGCAGCGCCAATCTGTTCAAATTCATGGACGTTGCCAAAAACCACTTGGCTACTTAATGCACCGCAAATGGCAGATAGCATAATCGGGAAAAAGTAGTGAATTTTGTACTCACGTAACACGACTTCAAAAACAAAGATCACTGCGGCGAGAGGAGCGTTAAAGATGGCAGCGATACCAGCAGCGATGCCACTGGCACACATAATGCGAACACTGTTATCGGGCAGTTTAAATTTTTCGGCCAGTACGCTGGCGCTGACAGCACCAAGATGAACGGCGGGACCTTCACGTCCGACCGAAAAGTTAGTGGCAAGTGCAAACAAGGCTTGGAAGAATTGCCCCGGAGCTGATTGCAGTGGAACTTTGCCGTAATGCAGCTTAACACGATGAATTACATAGGCTATTCCCATGCGTTTATAACGCTGAGATCCCATCTTTGCCACACCCCAAATTAAAAAAGCGCCGAAAAGTGGCAATAACACTCGCCAGTCGTCGATGATATCCGTAAAATTCAGAGCTTGAGTCTGGGTATAGGTGTCAAACCACACTAAGAGCAATCTAAAAAGTAGGATGACAGCTGACGCAAACAACGCAAAAAGCAATGCGAGTAAACACAGCTGAACACTGACTTTCGCTTGAGAAAGCGTATCTTTGAGATCAGTGCTGAGATACTTTTTTGTTTGCTGTCGCATTTTAACGATTGTTTGATACACAGACATTTCCAAAATTTTTGATTGTCACATTCGCATTGAAATGTGAGATTTTTATTAAGGGGCTGTTACTTAATGGCAAATTATCATCGTTGGATCGATCGCTTGCAAGTGATTGAACGACAATTTCGTACCTCAAGCGTATATTTATCTTTGTTGGTAGTGTCTTCATTAGTATTAGGGGCACTGTGCTTTGATGTTGGCTCGAGCTATTTTGCAGTGAAAGTAGAGCAACCAGCTGATCGAACTGAGGCGCTTTCAGCGCAGCTACATGCGCAAGCAAAGATCCTCGCCGCACGCAATATTGAATTAGCATTAGCGCGAGAGACTAATGCCAATATGCACACTATGTTTGTTGAGCAAGAGGGTAAGCAGCAGTCGTTAGCGCGAGAACTGGCTTTTTATCGCAGTGTCATGGCACCGGAAAACAGCGCCGATGGCGTTGCGATTAATGGCTTAGAGGTATCTGCAGAGCTTATACCCGGTCAATATAGGCTTAAGTTAGTGCTCACTCAACTCGAAAAGCGCAAACGTTCAGTGTCAGGGCGAAGTGAAGTGACATTCATCGGATTTGAAGACGGTAAACCTAAGTCGATTAAGTTATCTGAGCTAAGTGATGCATCTTTTAAATTTAAGTTTAGGTATTTTCAGGTGTTAGAGACAGAATTCACTTTGCCAGATGGTTTTATCTTGTCTAGAGTGAAGGCCAAAGTTACCGTGCCAGCGAGTCGCTGGGCTAAAGGTTCACAAACTGAACAAGAATACAGTTCACAAGAATTACGAGTCACTGAAAATGAGCAGAGCATAGTACTTGAACAAAACGGTCAGGTATTAGATAATTCTGCACAGCAATTAGATGTAAGAGGTAATAATGACTGAACAAGCTGAAGATGCTCTGCCAATCCGCTTTACTGATGCGGCAGCGTCAAAAGTAAAAACCTTGCTTGATGAAGAAGAAAATGACGCACTTAAACTACGTGTATACGTAACAGGTGGCGGTTGCTCTGGTTTCCAATACGGCTTTACTTTTGATGAAAAAGTAAACGAGGGTGACTTTACTGTAGAGAAGCAGGGTGTTCAGTTAGTTGTTGACCCTATGAGCCTACAATACCTTGTTGGTGGTGAAGTGGATTACACTACAGGCCTAGAAGGTTCACGCTTTTTCGTGAAAAACCCGAATGCAACGACAACCTGTGGTTGTGGTGCTAGCTTCTCAGTGTAAACTGATTATAGCGTTAGGCACTGAAGTGTCGTTCAATAAAAAAGCCGTCAATTGACGGCTTTTTTGTGTCTGTTCTATTAATATCGGTCAACGCATAATGTTAAGGTTAACTTCCCGATTAAAGTATTGCCCAACCTTACGCGTGAAGGCTATCCATACCTGTACGATCGCTAACAAAATCAAAATGCTAAATATTATCCAATCAGGTACTTGTGCGTTAAAGCTGCCGATAGCAAAACTTGATGCCAAGTTTTCAGGATCGTAAAGTACTAAAGGTAACATGCTCACAATGGCCAGTTGCAAAGAGGTGTATACACGCAGCATGATTAATCCTGCTTTTTGCTTACCTATAATGGCTAGCACCATGAACAGGGTGAGAATACAAAACAACACCCCTTGCTTCATTATCAGGCCAGTGACGGATATCAGTACCAAAAAGACTAATAGGGCGATAAGGCGTTTCGGCGGGTTAACTTTGCTAAGCGTATTGGAAGCGGTGACAGGGTTATTGGTATCCACTTTTCATTCTCTTTTAGGCAGACAATTAGGGGTTGTAGATCTTTCACGGTTGTTTTTGCCGCCGTTTATTGGCTATTTTGACAAGGCAGAGGCTATGTCGTTTAGTCATTCTCCACAAATAGCCTACAACACCGTAAAAATAGCCAAGAAGCGCGGCCCTTAGGGTTTGTTTCAATGCTTTTAGTCTTTTATGACTAGAATGCGTTACGAGCTTTTCGCTTAGCCAGCTAAGCATCATCGCTCAAGCCTTGTACTAAAATCATTGAATTCGAACAAAAACTAAGCTCGAAAGATCAACAGCCCCTAGTGCGGCTACGGCTAGCACGAAGTTGCTAGCCGTGAAGCTTTACTAAATTAGTGGCTCTTTTTTGGTGCAAGGCGCTCTTCTAACTCAAACGGTTGAATCACTACACCGAGATCTTCTTGTACAGGGAATACAGCAACGAAAAGGTCGTCATCTTGCATGCCTGGAACCCAGCGCTCTAACCATTCATCAAGTGGGATAGCCAATGTTTGGCAATCTTGCCAGTCATCAACAGCCCAAAGCGCTGCAGCTTCTTCAGTTGGCCACATTGGGATACAGTCTTCATCATCGGTGGTTAGCATTACGCAACCATCTGCATCCTGTAGAGACCACAATGTCTTGTGCTCTGTTACTTGCTCTACAAGGTAGTCGTAACGAGATTCTGGCGTCATTTCAGTAATCTGCTTCATGCTTTTGCTTTTGTTGCTCATGGTCTACATCTCTTAATTTTAAATGGGGCGGGCGTAAGCTATGCACGCAATGCGCCGAATTGGAACGGATAGTAACATTTAGCAGGAGAATGAAAAAGAAAACAGAGCCGAATAGGCTCTGCTTTTAGTTATTGCTATGTTTTTGCATTAAAGAACTTGTAAATAGTCCCCGCTAATATAGCGCCAAAAATCGGTGCGACCCAAAATAGCCAAAGCTGTGACAATGCCCAATCACCGACAAAGAGTGCCGGACCTGTGCTACGGGCTGGGTTTACCGAGGTGTTGGTTACTGGAATACTGATCAGATGGATAAGCGTTAGGCCTAAGCCAATAGCAATAGGCGCAAAGCCTTTTGGTGCGCGCTCATCAGTGGCACCGAGAATAATAATGAGGAAGAAAAGGGTCATCACGATTTCGCAAATCAACGCGGCCGTTAAGCTATAACCTCCTGGAGAGTGCTCACCATATCCATTTGAGGCAAAGCCTGCTGATAAGCTAAAGCCATCTTGGCCTGACGCAATCAGGTACAAAATGCCTGCGCCTGCAATGCCGCCAGCAACTTGAGCAATAATGTAAGGTGCCAGATCCGATGCAGGGAAACGGCCACCTGCCCATAGACCGAAAGAGACTGCTGGGTTTAAATGGCAGCCCGATATGTGACCAATCGCAAATGCCATGGTGAGAACGGTAAGACCAAAGGCAAATGCAACCCCCAGTAAACCAATACCAACCTCGGGGAAAGCGGCTGCCATTACTGCGCTACCACAGCCGCCTAACACTAACCACAATGTGCCAATAAATTCAGCCATCATTTTTTGAGATATATTCATAAATCCTGATCCTTTTGATTTGACCGACATACCTCAATGAACAGACTGCACTCACCATTCATTATGTGGTTTATGTATAAAACTTGCGCACTCGCTATTGAATATAAAGCATAATTCGAAGAAATGTTATTTTGATGACATTCATCACGCTTGTTTTGAGTAGACGCACAAGCGCGACGAAGGGGGGCTAAAGGGCGATCATCTGCATTAAGGTCTTGGCAATATCAGTATTGTCCTGATGACCGATAAAGGCTTGATAACCCATGCCATAGGCAAAAACGGGGACATCTACGCCATCGTGGCCGCTGGTGGTCCATCCGGTATAGGTCACTTCATCAATTAATTGCTTTACTGAATGGGTGAGTTTTTTAAGCGGTTTATTTGCTGTCTTTGCCGTTGCAATATTGGCGGTTAACAATACTTGTTGTACTTCAGTTAAGGGGAGTTGAGTCGCTTGCTGCCATAGTTTTAGCGGCTGTGTAGATTCAAGCATCTTGGCTGCAATTGCATTGGGCATCATAGTGACATGTTTCAATGCCTGGCCTTTCCATTGATAAGTGCCCGCGCGGCCTAAGCTTAACCCCCCGGTTGAATGGTCAGCGGTCATCACCAGCAAGGTATCCGGATGGTGATCAATATAGGCTTTGATTAAGATCACCGTTTTGGCTAAATCCTCCATTTCAGCCATCGCGCAGCTAATATCATTACTATGGCCACACCAGTCGATTTGACTCGCTTCTACCATCATGACGAAAGGCTGCTCACGTGCGCTAACAAGTTGCAACGCTTTCTCCGTCATCTGCATTAGACGCGCTGGATATTTACTGCCCAATGCTGGCGCTAATCCTTTGTTCGCAAACAGGCCGAGAGCGGGCAGCCTTGTAAGCTGATTGAGGTTGTCCATGTTATCTATGTAGTGGTAGCCGCGGTCGATAAAGCTTTTAGTGAGGTCTTTATCATTCCGGACAAAGTACTTTTTCCCGCCGCCGAGCATAAGGTCTGCAACTGGCTGACCATTGATAAGGTTGGTCAGATAGCTGTCGGCGATGGCGTCATAGTTGCGACGATATTCGTTATGCGCCAAAAAGCTTGCTGGGGTCGCGTGATTAATTTGAGAGGTTACCACTACAGCGGTGGTTTTGTTTGCCGCTTTCGCTTGCTCAAGCAGGGTGGTTAAAGGTTGCTGATCTTTGGTAACAGAGATTGCCCCGTTATAGGTTTTATGGCTGGTGGCCAGTGCCGTGGCAGCGGCTGCTGAATCGGTGACATAGGTGTCATCGTCGGGATAGGTACTCGACATGCCAACCAAGAGCTGATCAAATATGGTTTGCTCGACAGCTTGAGTTGCTGGGTCGTCATTAAAATAGCGATAAGCACTGGTGTAGGCTGGACCCATGCCGTCGCCAATGACGTAGATGATGTTTTTAGGTGTTTGAGTGCTTGATTGTTCAACACTCTTTTGGGCTGTGCTTTGAGCGGAAATTGGTACTGACTCTGTTACCGATTGAACTGTAAAAACGGTCAACAGTGGAAACAGTAACCCGCAGAATTTCAATAAGTACTGCATAGGAATATCCCTAAATTGAAACACAATAATGGCAGTAAAGAGCAGTATCGGCATCGCTTCGATAGTAAACATCCCCCTAAAAAAGGGAGGCTAATCCGAGTGTCTTTGTGTGCATTTAAAAAGGGCGCCTAGAAAGAGAGTTAGGCGCCATAAAGGGCGATGTTAGAACTTTTGTGAGTAACCGAAGAATACGCTACGGCCTACAGCCGAGTAGCTGCTGTTATCCTCTTCATAGAAAGGCCAGCTGTCATGCTCGTCGTTACGCTCATCATATAGAGGCGGCATTTCGTCAGTCAGGTTTTTAACTCCTGCGGTGAACTTTCCGTCCCAAGGCGCACTGTAACTTAGCGTCAGGTTAAGGGTTTGATAGGCACCAAGCACATCTGTGTAGTCTTCTTCTTCATACTCGTCACCATCGGCATCGATTAAGGTAAAGGTATCTTGGCCTTTGGCTTCACCTGTGTAGTAATAGGCTAAGGTCGCTGAGAAATCTTCCATCTTCCAATTTACGCTTGCCTGACCTTTCCATTTAGGAAAATAATCGGTTTCAGTCTGTTCCTCAATCTCGCTTTCAACGGTTTCCTGATACTCTTTTTTGATTAAGTAAGAGGCAGCCAGTTTCAATTTAAACTCACCTGCTGCAGTTTCTGGGAATTGATAATTAAAACTTGCGTCAATACCTTCAGAGGCTTCATAAGCACTATTAATTGGACCTTTACGCATACAGTCTAGATTTTCAATACCGTCGTCATCAAGCTCATTTAAGTAGCCAACAACATTCATTTGATCGCAGCTGGTGTAATTGCCTGTTTGATCATACTGAGCGGCATCATCTAACATTTCATCGGTTGAGATGGTTTTTACAGCACCTTCTAGTTTTATGTTCCACCAGTCTAAGGTTAAGTCAGCGTTGTCGGTGATATTGGCGACCAAACCTAGGTTCCAGAAATCACCTTTTTCTTCGGTCAGGTTTATATTGCCCGAGCTAATGCTATTGTATTGATCGTCGTAAACTTCATCAGGTATGGTTGGGTGAGGGTACTCGGTGCTGCCAAAGCTACGTGTGATCCCGGCGTATAGACGATGCATATCTGGTGCTCTAAAACTTTTGCCCCAGTTGGCACGAACAAGCACTTCATCAATTGGGCGATACATCAGACCTATCTGTGGTGTGGTGGCGCCGCCAACGTCGGAATCATCTAAATATTGGTCATAACGCAGTGCAGCTGAAAGCTCGAGTGATTTAACCGCAGTGATATTGGAGAGCAGTGGGATCTGTAATTCACCAGCAACGGCAACACGATCGCGGTCACCTTTACCGCCCGTGCCACCCATACCGATATAACCGCCGCTTGTAGTGACGGCATCTAGCGTATCTTCGTAACTTTCTCGTGCCCACTCAGCGGTTGTTGCAAAGCCAACAGTACCCGCTGATAGCTCCATCAAGTCGCCAGTGAATACCGCTTGAAATTGATGCATGCTTGAGTCTGATTCTTTGGTTGAATCACCAATCAATGCATTCACTTGTTCCGTACTGAGCTTGTTATTTGGATACCACTTAGCGGCATCGGTATCGTTAGGGTCGAATGTCAGCATGTCCAAAAGTGCATCCGCTTTCACCATGTGATGATTTTGCTTCTCGTACTTGTTGTAACTGCTTGACCAAGAGACATCTAGCTCGTACTCACCGATATTACCGTCGACGCCAAACGAGAGCGCTGCTTTAGTGTTTTGAGTATCGTAAGTACGCGGTCCTGAGAACTCTTCCATACGGCGACGCATTTGGAATTTATTGTAGTCGTCAAAGTCAGTTTTTTCGTAACTGAGTGCGCCGGTAGCATCATCTTCGTAGATATAAGCGCCAAAGCCTTTCTCGTCTTTGTACTTAGTCGATTCTTTGTAAGAGGCGTTGACCATGCCGTAGATCTGCCAGTCATCATTGAGATCATAGGTGCTGCTGAGGACTAAGTTGATGCGGTCATATGCTGATTGCAAACCACGGTCTGCATATTTGTCATAGTAACAGTCATATTTACCTACTGGCGTATAAACACCTTTATCACCAAATAGGTTTTCACATTGCGCTTCATCGACTGGGCTGTATTTATCATCAGTGTAGACGCTATCGTAATCGCGAACCCATGATGCCCAGCTAGAGGCTGATGCATCGCCGTATGGGCCTGCTCCCCAGCGTTTATCGCCGTCTTCATCTTCGTAATAAGCAGGACTGTAGAATAGATCTCTCTGGTCCGTTTGGATCTGCTGTACATTTTTATATTCGATCATCAGCAGTGTTTGGCTTTTTTCGGTATTAAAGCCCTGCAGGTAAGATAGGTCGAGCTGTTCGCCACCCCCCTGTGTAGGGTCGTTATATTTAACCGCGATTTTACTGCCTTCATATTCGGTTTTTAATATGATGTTCACCACACCACCCACGGCATCAGAACCATAAATGGCCGAGGCGCCACCCGTTAGTATTTCTATACGTTCAACGGCTGCGGTAGGGATGTCTGAAACGTCAACAAAGTTTGATGTTCCACCTGCTGCACTTGGAAAAGATGCCTGACGACGGCCATTGATGAGAACTAAGGTTCTGTTGGCACCCATACCGCGTAAGTTGACTGAGCTAGCGCTGTCGGTGAAGCCATCGCTTTCACCATTTAAAGAACCACCACTGCTGGCTATTGATGATTGCAGTACTTCAGCGATAGAGCTGAGTCCGCTATTGGCTATCTCTTCGGCAGTAATGACGGTTACCGGGGCGACACCTTCAAAGTCGGTACGTTTGATCCGCGAACCTGTTACCTGAATTTTCTCTATTGGCTGCTTTGCATTTTGCTCTGGAGTGATGTCTGCAGCAAGTGCGGTAGTCGGTGCTACTGTGGCGAGCGCAATCGCCATACTTAGTATTGTTCGTTTCATCAGTTGTCGTCCTTTTTTGTTTTATTTAGCCAATAACAGTGGGGAGACCCTCTGGCTATTTTTTTATAGGAGCTATTTCTTTAGGTGTGGTGCGGTCCCTTCAGTTTGCCCGGACTTAACTTGTAAATACTTTGTTAACCTCTAGCAATGGCTTGTGTGTCGTTTATTCGTTGTTTATATATCTATTTAATGTCTATTCTGTTTTTAATTAATAAGTTAGTATGACTTTTAACGCATGGTTTGCAATGTTAAAAGTGTGGAGTAAATGATCGTAATCACTATAATTGCCACGGCAGAAATAATGGATAACGTACAGAGTCAGTTCATGTTTGGCTAAATATGCACAGAGGTGTAGTGGCAATGAAGAAATTAGTGATTAGGTTTGAGCTTGCAAGCTGCATTATTGATCCAAGCGATCATAGCTTACGTTTTACGGCAGCTGACGAGCATGCTTCGCCTGATAACAGCGTTACACTGCAACCCAAATTTATTGAAGTGCTCGCGTACCTTGCTAGCCGTTACCCTGAAGTGGTATCTCGTGAAGAGATTATTGAACACGTTTGGGACGGCAATGCGTATGTCGGCAGTAAAGCACTAACCAATGCGATATGGCATTTACGCCAGCAACTCAACCCGATCTCTGACGAGCCTGTTATCGAGACGGTGCGTAAAAGTGGTTATCGTTTATTGGTTGAACCCAAATATAATCCAGCGGATTTGGTTGATGATGTCAATGTATTGCAGCAAGTGCAAAGGCAAGTCGATAAGCTAACTATTGCTCTTAAACGCAGTTGGATAAGTATTTTTGTTCTCTGTGTAATTAGCCTGATGACGCTCGCCTATCACCTTTATCGTGATCGTATTGAAATGATGCAGACGCAGATAACCCGCTTATCTTGGGGCGGAGAAGCTGAACGATTTCCGGCGGTATCGCCAGACGGTAAATGGTTAGTGTTTGGCAGTCGTAGTCATGGTCAGAGCTATAGCTTATACCTGAAAGACCTCAGCGATTTTAACAGTAGCCCGAAACGACTCACTTCCAATGCCAGCCGAGAAGCGCGTGCAGTTTGGAGTCAAGATGGCACCGTGCTGTATTTTCCAAGTGAAGACAAACAAAGTGGCCAATGTATTATTAATCACTTTACTGTCGCGACGGCAAAGACGGTTCCATTGGCCCGCTGCAATAGCTATATGTCAGCACTTGATATATCACCTAACGGAGGCGAACTTGCTTATATCGGCTTCGACTCTGAGTATGACATTGGCGGGCTGTATATATTTAAGCTAGTTGAAGCGGGAGCAAAGCCCGTCAGGCTTTCTTGCTTAGTGGATTGTAACTACAGAGACCGTGATCTGGCTTATAGCCATGATGGAAAATGGTTAGCCATTGCACGGCGTTTTGGCAATATTTCAGAAGATATCTTTATTCGCAACCGTCATACCGGTGAAGAGATGCGGTTAACGGAAGGCTTGGAAGATATTCGAGGAATTACTTGGCATCATGATAACCAGCGTGTGGTGTTTAGTACTGAGACATCCGGTGTACGCAATGGTTTTATTATTGATATTAATAGTAAACAGACACACGCATTAGATATCAAAGGCTTAAGTTATCCTAAGTTTTTAGACGACAGCGATGCGTTAGTCTTTGAACGTCATAACAAAGAATATAAAATTGTTTATTTACCCACTCATTCAACCGTGCCAAGTGCGCCATTTCCTTTGTTGCAGTCCGGCTTTAGCTTTCGTAATCCTGATTATTCAGCCCAAACTAAACGCATTGTTTATGTATCGAATATTACTGGCGCAAATGAGCTTTGGACCGCAGACCATAATGGCGATAACCGCCGCCAGTTAACAACGCTCAATCAGCGAGTGGCTTACCCTCGTTGGTCTCACGATGGTAAGGATATTGCTTTTTTAGCGCCAGATGCTAAAGGCGAGGGCAATGTGATCCATGTGCTCAATTTGGCGAGCCAAAGCTTAAGTATTCTAGCCTCGCCCTATATCGATCATGGCCGCTTAAACTGGAGCTATGATGACGCCTCAATTTTCACTTCGACCAAAGATGGTTTAAGCCAGTTTTATCTCGGTAAGCCCCAAGTGAGACTTATCTCTAGCGTTGCAGTACGTTTGGCTCACGCAACCAGTGATAATCGATTGTTATTTACCAGAGAGGACAGTAATGGTTTGTGGGCGCTATCATTAGCCGCCCCTGATAAGCTTACTATGCTGGTACCGTCACAGGTATTTAAAGAAAATCATAATTGGACCGTGACTGATAACGGCATCTTTTTTAAAGCGAATAGCGTGGGTTATCAACAGATAAATTACTGGGACTTTACCCTAAAGGTGATTGAGCCAATACTGCGCCTGCCCTCATCAAGTTTAAGCTCATTTGGCTCAATGAGCTTTAATGAGCATCAGCAACAATTGTTGATGACGCTCAAATATTCTGATCGCGATGTCATGATGCTGAAGCACAAGCTACTCAACTAATAGAACATTTATATTTAGAGAACTAAAGGGCGTAAAACTTGCCGCCCAGTATTGCTGCTCGACTGGCTCCTGTGACCGCGGGTAAATTGCCGGGTAGCCCCAAATGAAAGCGCATAGCGAGCCACGCAAAGGCAATACCTTCAACCCATTGGGGGTTAATACCAAGCTCTGCGGTGGTGACTATTTTGTAATTAGGCAGTAACTTTTGCAGACGACACATCAGTTCTGTGTTGTAAGCTCCGCCGCCACAAACGTACATCTCAGCTTCAGTTGCCAATGCTAATGCGTCATTGGCAATGCTGTAACAGGTTAAGTCCAGTAGGGTTGACTGAATATCCGCTGCGGATAAATAATTAAACTCGGCCAGTTGTTGCTCTAGCCACGCTTGGTTAAACAGTTCTCGGCCGGTGCTTTTAGGTGCCGCTAAAGAAAAATAAGGGTGCGATAGCAAATGCTGAAGCATTTTCTCATCGGTCGTTCCTGCTTTAGCCCATGCTCCCTCTTTGTCATAGGGTAGATCTTGCTGATGTTGGATCCATGCATCTATTAATGTATTGCCTGGACCCGTATCAAAACCCGTCACCGCGTCGGTGTTACCCGGCAGGTAAGTAATGTTGGCGATGCCACCAATATTGAGAATGATGCGCTTGTGGTTTGGCATTGCGAATACATGCTGATGAAAGGCGGGTACCAATGGAGCGCCTTGGCCACCGAGCGCAATATCTTTACGCCTAAAGTCGGCGATAACATCAATGTCCGTTTCGGCGGCAATGGTATTTGGATCGCCAATTTGTAAGGTGAAGCCCATCTCCAAATTAGGCATATGGCGGACGGTTTGACCATGGCTGCCTATGGCAATAACGGCAAGCTTATCAACCCCTGCTTTCTCAAGTAGGTTATTGACGGCTTTAGCAAATAGCTTACCCACTGCGCGGTCTAGGTGACCTAAACGGTTTATCTCGTCATTTCCAGGCAAACATAACTTCTGTAAGTTGTTTAACAGCGGCGCAGGAATAGCTTCAGAATGATATTCAACCAAAGTAGGTGTGTCAGCGGTAAATTTAACCAGCACGGCATCGACACCATCCATACTGGTGCCTGACATGAGGCCAATGTAATAGCTTTTGTTCATAGTATTGAACTCTTCTGTTGGCGTTGATTAAGCATAAGAAACACTAATGCGATGCTATCTGTACCTGCTTATTATGTTCAAGCTCGGTCATCAACGTTTTACTGACGATGGCAAATTGATTTCTTTCTTTCTTGGCGATAGCTTCTGACTTAGGTAGCTTCACCGTGCGCGGGTTGCGATGTACCCCATTTACAATAAATTCATAATGTAAATGAGCGCCAGTGACACGGCCTGTTGAGCCCAGTGTACCGATAATTTGCCCTTGCTTAACCGAAGCGCCAGTTTTTACTTTACGCTTCTTAAGGTGCAAGTACTTAGTGGTGTACGTATCGTTGTGCTTAATAAAAACGTAATTACCATTATATTGATTATAGCTCGACTTTATCACTCGGCCTTTACCTGCGGCCTTAATCGGTGTTCCCACCGCAGCAACATAATCGACACCTCGGTGCGCTTTCACTCGACCAGTGACGGGGTGTAAACGGCGCGGATTAAAGCTTGAACTGACATATTTAAAGTCAACAGGGGATCGCAAGAACGCTTTACGCATACTGCGGCCTTCTGCAGAATAGTAGCTACCGTCTTTATACCTAACTGCGGTATAGCGGTCACCTTGATTGGTAAATTCAGCGGCGAGAATATTGCCGTTGCGTAAGAACTCCCCATCGGCGTACTCCTCTTCAAAAAGAATCGCGAAGTGATCATTTTTTCTTAGATCTAATGCAAAATCGATATCCCAACCAAAGATGGTTGCCAGCTGCATGATTTGGTTGGGGGTTAAGCCTGCCACAACACCCGCATTCCAGAAATTACTCTCGATAGTGGCGTTGGCAAATTTATTGCGGGTTTCAACCGTCTTTGTGGTGATGCTTTCTTTATAATCGTTACCGACACGGTTAACGACTAACGTTGATATTTTATCGATATGATAGCGAAGTTGTACCAGCTTGCCGTCATCATTCTTAGCGATGACTAGCTCGTCGCCTGGCATGATCTTAAGCAGGTTCTTCTTTGCTTTTGGCAGTTGGGTGACATCATAAACATCTTTTGCCGTCAGGCCAGCGCGGCTAAATAGCGCTGCTAGTGTGTCACCACTTTTAACTTGGAAGTATTTCTCGTTGAGTAATGGCGCAACGTCGACCTGCTCTGCGATGGATTTAGCGGTTTCAGCTTGTCTGTGTATCGATGGCTGCACTAATGGCTGTTTTCGAGTCTCGGCATGTTTTAAACTATTTTCTAAGTTATGTGCTTCAGATCCAGCAGGCGGCGTGGGGGCACGAAAAGCCAGCGGCACTTCATAGCGAGTATTTACGCCGTATTCACCGTTTGATGAGACTGTTTGCTTAGATGCTTGAACATCTTCAGATGGCATTAAGACAATAATTACTGTGACAAAAACTAAGATACATAAGAGTACTTGATGTAATTTTGGCAGTAATTTAAATAAAGTTATGACCTTTCCCATTGACCCTGGTACCAAATTCGCGCTTTCTTAGTGATCCCCTTAGTGTACACACTTTCATTTGTGCTGGCTAACAAGTAACATTAGTCCCCAGATTTTATGATTAGGCTCCCAGGAGTAACCGCCGACATGGCTGATTTAGAGCAAGCATTAGCAGAAATTAAACGTGGTACCGACGAAATTTTACTTGAAGCGGATCTGCTGGAGAAGTTAAAGGAAGGTCGTCCGCTGAGAATCAAATTAGGCGCCGATCCAACCGCACCCGATATTCACCTAGGTCATACGGTGATTTTGAACAAAATGCGTACCTTCCAAGAACTCGGTCATGAAGTGATTTTCTTGATTGGTGACTTCACCGGTATGGTTGGCGACCCCAGTGGCAAAAACAGTACTCGTCCTCCGTTAACACGTGAGCAAGTAATGGCTAATGCGGAAACTTATAAGCAACAGGTTTATAAGATTTTAGACCCAGCCAAAACCCGTATTGAGTTTAACTCTAGCTGGTTAGAGCCATTAGGCGCTGCAGGTATGATCCGTCTAGCGTCGCAACAAACTGTTGCCCGTATGATGGAACGTGATGACTTTAAAAAGCGTTACGGTTCTGGTCAGTCAATCGCTATCCATGAGTTCATGTACCCACTACTGCAGGGTTACGATTCAGTTGCACTTGAGGCTGATGTTGAATTGGGCGGAACAGATCAAAAGTTCAACTTATTGATGGGACGTGAGCTGCAAAAGTCAGCGGGACAAAAACCACAGACCGTTATCATGATGCCACTGCTTGAAGGGTTAGATGGCGTTAAGAAGATGTCTAAGTCGGCGCATAACTACATTGGTGTTAGTGAGCCTGCTGGAGAGATGTTCGGTAAAATCATGTCTATCTCTGATGAGTTGATGTGGCGTTATTTTGAACTGCTGTCGTTCCGTCCGTTAACAGAAGTTGAGCAGTTTAAGACTGACGTTGAAGCCGGCGCTAACCCGCGTGATATTAAGATTGCTTTGGCGAAAGAGATCATTGCCCGCTTCCATGACGAAGCCGCTGCTGATGCTGCGCACCAAGAGTTTATCAATCGCTTCCAAAAAGGCGCGATTCCTGAAGATATTGAAGAGTTAGAGATTGCTGCTGGTGAAGGGATAGCGATTGCTAACTTACTCAAAGAAGCGGGTCTTGTTAATTCAACGTCTGATGCGATGCGCATGATAAAGCAAGGCGCAGCAAAAATAGACGGCGACAAGATTGAAGATACTCGTATGCAGCTAACGGCTGGCACGACAGGGGTATTCCAAGTGGGTAAGCGTAAGTTCGCTAAAATCACCTTGGTATAAAGCACTTTGTTTTAAAAAGCGGAGCTTTATTGTGCTTGGCGAATTCATTTGCTGAGCGCGTTATACCTGTTGCTATACCGATACTAAACTAACTGCTTAGTATTTTAACAGCGGTCTGTGCCAAAGTGCAGGCCGTTTTTACACTGCCAAGTGAGCTTGGCATCATCTAATACCCACAAGCCTTTCTGTTTTTCCATTGACAAAATCAACAGCATTTTTGGATGCTTATCATTTTGTTGACTGACGTTATAGGTGACCACCTTTCCCTGAAAATTCTTAACTCTGGCTAACGAAAAGTTATCTCCGGAGTATTGTGCTGAAATAGACTCAGGCGCCTGAGCCCAATGCTCAGAATCTATTTGGGCTTGGTTAAGCTGTTGGTTAAAGTGCTTAACAGGCTGCACAGCATAAGATACGACGATGGGTTGCTCATAGGCAGAAGCTGCGCCACAAAAGAGGACTGATAAAGCAAAAATAGTACGACGGATATTCATAACGACCTAACAGCAAAAATGTCTCTATTGTTTTGACAGGCTAAATCGAAAAAGTTTCCTTAAAAAACACTAAAATGCGATCTAACGCCCAATCAGTTTTAGCGGATATGCCGTTAAGCCCTGTGTGCGGCGAGCTCGAACTCAGGTTCGTTAATGTTTATTGTGTTGATAATTGATCTGACATGGTTTGATAATCCATTAGATCTTGATGCTCTTTAATTCGGTTGTTGGTCATGTCGAGACTTAAGGTGGTTACGCCTGGAATGGCGATATCAATAATGCGTCCTGGCTTACCAAACTGCTCACCAGGCCCTTTGTAATGATAGTTCCCTATCATCACCACCAGAGAGCCAGAATTAAACATATGCTCAACATTGAAACTGTATTCAAGTACGCCGAGATGGGCGCGTTTTAAGAACTGTAATATATGGCGTTTACCAGTATATTTAAGTTTCGCGGTTCTGTCATTAAAGACGCTATCACGACTATAAAACGAGGTCAGTTTGGCATAGTCTTGTCTGGTAAAGGCTTGGATATACTTGACTGCTAACTGTTGCTCTTTAGGCATGTCGCCGTTGTTAGCCAAGCAAGGTAGGCTGAAAAAAACCAGTATCAAACTGAATAAGCGTAATTTCATTATGGTTGCGTCTTTAAGTCAAATGCAGGTAAGGACAGATGCCATCGTATTGCGGCTAATCTAATGATCAAGGCGGTCGTCATCGCAAATAGCAGCGCAAACATATCGTGCGCTCCCCAATGTAGACTAACGGTATAACAGATACCACCGATGATTGATGCGGTCGCATAAATCTCGGTACGCAATACCATAGGGACTTGTTGGCAAAGAAGGTCGCGAATAATCCCGCCACCGACACCAGTTATTAGCCCCATGACCACCGCTATCATGCCACCGAGTTCTAGGCTTAAGGCTTTCTCTGCACCAATAATGGTAAAGAGTACCAGCCCGAACGCATCCGCTACCGGGAAAATATACCGTGGGACTCTTTTAGGTTTACGGACAAAAATAAAGGTGAGAAGCACAGTCGCTAATATGACAATAATGTAGTTGGGATCTTGGATCCAAAAAGCAGGCGTAGTGCCTAATATGGCATCGCGGATACTCCCGCCACCAATCGCGGTAACGGATGCGAGCACAATAACGCCAAACGGATCCATCTTATGCCGGCCTGCAGCTAATGCGCCGGATAGCGCAAAAACCGAGGTACCACATAAATCAAAGAAATAGATCCAATCAATCATCTGTCCAGCTCTTTTAGATGGATGTTTAATGCATCAACAGAGATACGGATCTCGATGACGGAAAGCAGTAGTGAATAAAGCAGCAATAACAAGCTGCAGCCAAAAATGAGAGAACCAATTTTGTTAAAACCAATATAGATAAAAATCATGCACAATACACACAGTGCAAAACTCAACACTCCGGATTCCTGCATTCTCTTAATGAGGGTTATTCGCCGACGTAAGTTTTTTAGCTGGCTATCGTGAATCGGTTGGCCATTGGAACTCAAGTTACGAATAAGTGCAGCTAATGCAAAAAAACGGTTGGTATAGGCGAGTAACAGCAACGAAATTGCTGGGAATAGCAATGCTGGCGTGGTGAGTGAAACATGAATGTTATCTAACAAACTGATAAGCCTTTAATGAAGATATTGACCAGAACAATAATAATACCTAGGTCAATAATTTATACAAGATGATGATATTATTCTGGATGAATTAGCGTCTATTTAAGTCATTATAACTCACCAAGATAACAGCAGTGCTTAACCTTGCCATATTCTCAGTGTCCCCCAGATAACGGGTAGCAAAATAATCGACACCGTCCATAAACCAAATGCAATAGAATTCAGTTTGAGGGCGCGTTGAATATCTCCGTCTGTTGGCAATGGCCCATATTTCAATTTTGGCATGCTGACCTTAGTTTCTGCATTTTTCCCCGCAGGGAATTTAGCCGGGCCTCCTAACTCAATATTTAACGCACTGGCGATAACAGCATGAGTTTGATACTCAATAATTGGAGTTGCATTAATGCTAGGGTTGAACAGCGTCGCTAAGCTTCTTGGCCCCCCTTGAATAGCAAGGGTAAAGCTCCACAGCTTGGCGGGGATAAAGTGAATGACAGCACTGAGCGCATACACTGGCGTGCCAAAGTAGCGATATTGCGGATTATAAACCGGCCATGCATTATCTAACTGCTTTACCATTCTCGCCATGAGCAACAGTGGTACACCGCCAACACAGTAAAACAGCACTGTGGCTGCAACCCCATAAGTGGGGGTGGTTGCAAGACGTTCTATGGTGACTTTACTTAGCCCCACGCTTGATAGAGATTGGGTGCTGCGATTGAGCCAAGGCAATAGTAATGTGCGCGCTCGGGCTTTATTGTCACGCCGAATCGACATGGAAACTTCATTGGCAATGTATCTGAAGTGATCATCTTGCAAGCAAACATAAATAATCAGTGCTTCAACAAACCATGGGAATTCGGCCAGTTCAGCAAAAAAGCTAATGATGAACCAAAAAGGTAGGATCAACAGCAGTGTTGCTAGCATGCCAGCAATAAACTGCTGTGATGCGGCTCGGTGAGTATGGTTTACTTTAAGGCTTAAGCTTTTGGCGAGATTGGTTAACCATTCTAGTGGCTGTAGCTGTCGCGGTAAGGGTGCCATTCTTGCGATAAGAATCGACATTAACAGCACTATAGCACCGATATAAAGTTGACCATCTTGCGAGAAGAATTTTGTAAACTCCGGAACCATAGTGTCTGTTATATCCTTAAAAAGATTGGCTCACTCGTTAGCAATTTAATTGCTTGAGCAGTGCGATGACCATTAATGCTGAATGATGGCCCGCTTTAACAATATACTCGTCAAAATCAACGGGTGAATCATTATTAGCGTTATCTGATAGCGAACGGATAACCACAAATGGCACGTCAAATTGGTGACACACTTGTGCAATTGCGGCACCTTCCATTTCACATGCTGCCATTGTTGGGAAGTTTTCCAACATGGTTTTTGTGCGGACGGGATCGCAAATAAAGCTATCACCTGTACAGATAAGGCCTTCAATGGCTTTTACTTCGCCAAGGCTTGCAACTGCTTTTTGGGCTGCAGCGACTAGCGCGGCATCAGGAATAAACGCTGCTGGTTGCTGCGCCATTTGGCCAATTTCATAACCAAAAGCGGTAACATCAACATCGTGATGACGTACTTCTGATGAAATTACGATATCACCAATGGCTAAGTCGTTAGCGAAACCGCCCGCTGAACCAGTGTTAATTATCGCGTCAGGTGCATACTTTTCGATAAGCAATGTCGTGGCAATACTTGCTGTCACTTTACCAATACCAGAACGAGTAACAATCACCTCTTTGCCTGCTAACTGACCCGCGATAAACTCGATACCCGCAATAGTGGTCGAAGTCGAGTTTTGCATCGATTCAATGAGATGCGCAACTTCTGGCTCCATAGCGCCAATAATACCGATTTTCATGAAATGACCTTTTAACTACCTGAATGAATATGGGCGCTAATATACCATGGTGATAGGCTTTAGTGAAAAAGCCTTATGGGTAAGGTGGGAGGTTGTGCAAAGTATCGCTTTGCATATGTGCTGAACTCAGGTCAATGGAACAACTCGAGATATAAGTACCTATGAGTTCTCATTAGGATTAAAGCTGCGGCCTTGCGGCCGAGATATTAAGTGCCACTTCGGCGATACTCGTCAGCGTATTATAGATTATTCAATTTACAACAAAGGCTTAATGGTGATATTTTCGCGGTATTAATAATGGAATGGAGCCAAAAATAATAACAGGCTTTTGTAGATAGGCAGTATGTGCCATATGCATGTGGCGAAAATTTCAAATTATAGGGAAATAAAATGGAAGTAAATGTATTTAGCCGGACAGAAACCAATGACAAGATAATAAGTGCTTCTGTTTACAATTTGGTTATCGGCTTAACGCTAATCTGGGGCTTTGCCATAAACTGGTTAATGGTTCTAAATATTCCCGTTGAATCAATTAGCAGTATCAATCCCATTGTCTTCTTTGTCGGATATTTTGCTTCATGTTTTCTGGGTATTTATCTTTTTAGTAAATCTGACAGTCCGATCGTGAGTTTCATTGGCTATAACTTTGTCGTTGTTCCTTTCGGACTCATTATTAATCTAGTGGTCAGCCAGTATGATCCAGATATTGTACTAGAAGCGATTAGGGTTACTGGCATGGTCACTTTTGTGATGATGCTTTTAGGTTCAATGTATCCTGCGTTTTTTAATAAGATAGCGGGTGGCCTTACAATAGCCTTGCTGTGTGTGATCGTCGTTGAGCTCATTGAAATATTCATATTCAATACGCATCACGGGATTTTAGATTGGATCGTTGCGATTATTTTTTGTGGTTATATTGGTTATGACTGGGCAAGAGCCAATGCGATTCCTAAAACATATGACAATGCGGTGGATAGTGCTGCAGCCTTGTATATGGATATTATTAATCTATTTTTACGCATCCTTAGAATACTTGGTAGAAAATAGCCAATAATAAGAGCAGGTTACTGATGACTAATATGCAGATCCGAGTTGGCCAGTTAGAGAGCGAACAAGTGCTGGTGCTGTTACAACAGCATCATCAAGATATGTTGTCGCACTCTCCTGCGGAGAGTGTGCATGCGCTGGATATTAGCGGCCTAGAAGCTGATAACGTCACTTTTTTTGGACTGTGGCAGGGTGAGTTGCTAGCTGGTATTGGGGCACTAAAAGAGCTTGATATGCAACATGGCGAGATCAAATCGATGCGCACCTCAGCTGACTTCTTAAGACAAGGCGTGGCGCATAAAATTTTGGCACATATTATTACCGAGGCTAGGCTACGTGGTTATCAACGCTTAAGCCTTGAAACCGGCTCAATGGCCGCCTTTGAGCCTGCTAAAAGGTTATATCAACAGTTTGGCTTTGAGCAATGTAAGCCGTTTAGTGATTACCAAGAGGATCCTTATAGCGACTTCATGTCTAAATCAATGATGAAGCCACTTGAACTATAATGTTCATGTTATAGAGCATCAGAGTAAGGGAATAAGTCACTCACTCTGAAGCTTTCAATATGCTCAATACCACATCATTCTTATCTGCTCACTCTTCATTTTTCTCTGAACTCATTCTTAACGCACTCTAACCTCATTCCTAAACAACTCCCAGTCGGTCTCGACTTGCCCTGGTTTAAATTTCTGGTTTTAGGTTCAGGAATAAGCAGTTCTGCCCAATAAACTGTTTATTACCATTTCCTCCAGAGAATTAAATTGCGCACATGCTAAACAAGTAAATTATGTAAGCGGCATTTGAGATCCCTGTTTAACCATGCTGAATTTAAATGATAATTAATATCATTAGTATGGGGTTTGTGGTGAGATGGAAAATTGGCAAGATGTTATGCCGTCGGGAAATCAACACTAAAAAGAGTCTGCTTGGATAGATGCTCAATATTGCTATCAACTCGCGGTCTCGATGATTGAGACGCAATGCTCGACAGAGGAGGGGGATCGCCAACTGCTATTCGCCTGGATTGCGGGTATGCATAACTTAGCCCATCTACACGAGCGTCAACAACAAAGTGAGATGGCATTGCACTTCTTAAAGAATGCCCACGAAAAAGTACGGCAGATGTCGTCTAACGACGCGTTATCTGATTTTTGGTTTAAAGGTGAGAATAACAACAGTGTCGGTATCGATGATATCGGCCCTGTTAAAGCGTCACAGCTTAAGAGTAAGGTGGTTTTAGTGTTGGGTTAATCTCGAGATCCCAAGAATAACCCGTTGTAGCAATTAACTCTTTGACACTTCATCCGCTTGAATTTGCCCTACCAATAGTACCGGCGCTGCATCGAGTTCATCAGCATTCATCATCGAGGCAATACGTTCTACTGACGATAGCAGTTGGCTTTGTTCCCACTGTTCAAGGTTTTGATAGCGAGTAATAAAGTGTTCTTGCAGTGGCTTTGGCGAGCGACTTAATAGTGTTTTTCCGGACTCACTTAATGATAAGTGAACTTTACGCTTATCGGTTTCACTGCGGGTTCTAATGACCAACTCACGGCTTTCTAATCTATCGACTATAGTGGTCACCGTGGCAGGGCTTAGAGACACTTCTTTTGCTATCTCTTTTGCTAGTGGTGCCTCAAGTTGTTCAATATTTTGCATCACCATTAACTGCGGCCCGGTAAGACCTGACTGCTTATTTAATTGGCGTGAATGTATATCAATCGCACGGATCACTTGGCGCAGTGAAATCAATAACTGTTCATATTTTTCCATAATCTTCCCTACTGATATCCAACTGCATAGCCAATATAGCTAAAATTTATAAAAATGCGGAATAACGACGGAGCGTTATACCGCATTTTTATTCTATGGTGCAAGGTTATATCGAGTCAGAGACTAAAATGCGAACGTTCTTGCGACAGATAGCACAGCACGTGTATCGGCGGTATCGATGTTCATGCTGGTGTCTTCTACGGCTAGGTTAAAGTCGAAACCTTTCCAGCTCGTCATGTATTCAGCACGGTAGTGGTTATAAGCCTCATCACCATCCCATGCCCACTTGTTTTCATCCGTAGAAGTCGTGCGATCGAAGCTAACACGAATGTCATGACCTTCCGCTACAGTAAATGTGTGCGCAGCCATCATTACATAGCTACCGACATCAACACCAAAGTAATCCCATGTATACCAGAAGTTTAATTCTGACTGACCCAATGAAGAGCCGTAACCGAACTTAGTATAAACCTCTGGATACTGGTACTCGTCTGAGAAAGAGTCGCCATGGTAAGTATAGTAAGCAATACCAGCATCAAGAGACACGCTTTCACTTAGCTGATAGAACATGCCGCCGTAAAAATCTAGCTCTAACCATGTGTCATCGCCTGAGCCGTAATCAACGTTTGATGCCCAAGTTCCTACATACCAACCCGCATCAGCAGCGTAATCAAGACTTGCTTGTAAAGCAGGGCCATTATCTGTTTGGCTTACACCGTTAAAGGTGTAATCAGATGTTGCATTAATTGTTGAACTAACGCCTGCAAATGCGGTTGTTGGCAAGGCTAATAGCCCTACTAGTGCAAGATTTTTAATTGTAGTTTTCATCATTTCCCTTTTTTATTTTTAGTTAGCTAATTCAATTTTGCTAAAATCAATTTTGTTTTCTATTGGTGAATGTTCAATCGCGGCAACTTTCTTATATTTAGTTGTCATGATATAGCCGAAGCACGTCAATATCAGACCAATCGCTAAGGCGCCAACCCACTGGATTTCTAAGAAATTCAGTTGGAATAACAAGGTGAGGCTACTCATTAGAGCAACATTACCTATGATGTATTTGGTCTTGCCAAAGCGCTCAACGGTTAGGTTAAGGTTGTCGGTGTAAAGGCGGATCAAGGAGTCGAGTGAGTTCACTACAAAAGTGATGCCCACAAAGACCATGGCGAGGTTATAGAACCCTGTGGTGGCTATCTCATTGGCGCTGTAGTAATACAACACGGTAAACCACACTGCGATTGGCAGTGATGGGAACACCATCATCGCGATCAGGACTTGGTAAGTTCGCATACCGCCAACAAAGCGTGAGGTGAACTGGCCAATCATGATGCTCCAAGCAAACCACCAGAAAAGATAAAATTCATGGTAATCATTCAGTGGCAATACAAAGTGATGAATATTGCCAAAGTAGTCGCCAATTAATGCGAAGGTTGTAACAAACTCACCAATTCCGCTGCCGTCCGACATGAAAGCACCGGCCCACATTAGTGCGATCAAACCTAGAAATAACCAAGTACTGGCTAAGCTAAGAATGCGTACATAACGAATACTGGTGCTTGAGTAAACGGCGACTGCAATAATCACAAATACGATGAGATAGAAGCTACTGACAATGGTTTCGCCATCGCCCATCTCCGGCAGATACCAAGGTAAGTTGGTTAATAACAGGTATGCGGTAAAAGCACAGGTACCAATAATCACAATGTTGTTAATAAACTTGATCACAGGGATCTCAAAGTACTTCACTCTTGGTTCTATCACGCAAAAATAGAAACAAGTTAAAAAGTAAAATGCCCAGATGAGAAATGCCCAGAAGCCAAATTCAATGGCCAATGGATTGGTAAAGCCATATTCTGGACTGGCGCCTAAATCAGCGTAGCCGGCAAATTCGGTCAGTGGGAACATGATCAGTCCCACATCTAAGCCAGAGGTAAACAAAATCGCGATGAAGGTAAAGGTACGCACTGGTGTAACACCAACACATTTCACATTCCCCCAGCGATAAATGACAAAGGCGATGGCGGTAAAAGTAAATAATATCCCGATAGTAAGCCAAGTAGTCATTATTGGGCTCCCAACTTATTGTTAAGATAAAACATAGGTTTAAATCCTTTTCTTATTTTATATTTACCAACTTGCAGCAAATTTAGGCTGCAAAAATCCCTCAAGCCTTAACTGTCGCTTTAACGAAAGTTAAGGTTTGATAAATTAAACGTGGCGATTAAGACCATTTAGCCCTACTTGGCTTAGGCTGGTCAGTTGCCTATACCCAACTATTTGAAGATGCAGCATATCGATTGCCGAGCACCTTCAGGTCGCTGGTGACATCATTTGATTTGCCCATTGCACAAACAGGCAAATCAAACGCGCTATCTTGTTGGTGCCTTATTCCGCTGTTGCTGTTGCCAGTCATTAGCGGTAATAACAGCAGCACGACTTGGTGCAAGTGGTGCTTTACCCAAAATTAGATCGGCTGCGCGTTCCGCTAACATAATGGTGGGTGAGTTTAAGTTGCCGTTTGGAATGGTAGGAAATATTGAAGAATCAACCACTCTAAGGCTTTGTAGTCCGTGCACTCTCGTTTGCGAGTCTACGACTGCCATCGGGTCTTCGCCCATTTTGCATGAACATGATGGATGGTAGGCGCTCTCAACTGAACTTCTTACAAAGCTGTCTATCTGTTCATCTGTTTCTACTGCAGTGCCAGGCTGGATCTCTTCGCCGCGATATTCATCTAACGCAGGTTGATTGATGATCTCGCGAGTGAGGCGTACACAAGCACGGAATCCTTCAATATCATCTTGATGCGATAGATAGTTAAACTGAATGCTCGGCGCGACATGAGCATCGCTTGATACCACTTTAACGCTGCCGCGACTCTTAGGTTTGTTATGGCCAATATGCACTTGGAAACCATGACCAGCAAAGGCTTCTTTACCGTCATAACGCATTGCTGCTGGTAAGAAGTGATACTGAAGATCTGGCCATTCAAGTCCCGCTTTAGAGCGAATAAAGCCGCAAGACTCAAAGTGATTGGTTGCGCCAAGGCCTGACTTATTCAATATCCAGCGAGTACCAATAAACAACTTGTTCAGTGGATCAATCTTGCCGTTAAGTGATATTGGCTTTAGGCACTTAAATTGGAAGTAAAACTCAAGATGATCTTGCAAGTTCTCACCTACACCCGGCAGTTCGTGTACTTGCTCGATACCCGCTTTAGCAAGCGTACTCGCGGCGCCAACACCAGACAGTTGCAGAATATGTGGTGAGCCAATCGAACCGGCTGATAACACTACTTCTTTATTGGCTTTAACTTCAAGATGCTTGCCTTTGCGCTCAAAATGCACACCGACCGCTTTTTTAGCTTCACCCGCTTTGGTTTCAAACAACACTTTGTGTACTAGCGCATGAGTGATAACGGTGAGGTTGTTACGCTTCATTGCGGGTCTTAGGTAAGCATTAGATGTTGACCAACGCACACCATTTTTAATGGTCATATGCATCGGGCCAAAGCCCTCTTGCTGCGCGCCGTTGTAGTCTGCGGTGGCTAAATATCCTGCATCGACCCCTGCATCCACAAAAGCTTGATAAAGTGGGTTTTTCATATTGTTGCCGTTATTAACGGCTAATGGGCCATCAACGCCACGGTAATCATCCTCACCAAAAGACCAGCTTTCAGCTTTTTTGAAGTAAGGCAGGCAATGGGCGTAATCCCAATCTTTGGCACCTGTTTGCTGCCATTCATCGAAATCTCGTGCATGACCGCGCACATAAACCATGCCGTTGATTGATGATGAACCGCCCAACACTTTACCGCGTGGGCAATGCATACGGCGATTATCAAGATGTGGCTCAGCTTCCGTTTCAAACTGCCACGCATATTTAGCGGTATTCATCGGGATAGACAGCGCCGTTGGCATCTGGATAAAGATGCTCTTATCGCTGCCGCCGGTTTCAAGCAACAACACCTTGTTACTGGCGTCGGCCGATAAACGGTTGGCCAGCACGCAGCCTGCACTGCCAGCACCAACGATAATATAGTCGTATGTTTCGTTCATAGATTGAGTCATATCAGCGCCTTAAAATGGACTTTCAAGAGGCTGCATACCAACGTATACGGCTTTGATTTGGGTATAAGCTTTCAGTGTTTCACTGCCATTTTCACGGCCAACACCTGACATTTTATAACCGCCCACAGGCATTTCTGCTGGGGATGCACCATAAGCATTGATCCAGCAAATACCGGCCTGCATTTGATGAATGACACGATGAGCGCGGGTAATGTCTTGGGTAAATACGCCAGCGGCTAAGCCTAAGCGAGTGCCATTTGCGCGACGAATCACTTCATCTTCATCGGTAAAAGGCAGCACTGACATCACTGGGCCAAAGATCTCTTCTTTACTTAATGTCATTTCATCGGTGCACTGACCAAAAATAGTCGGAGCAACAAAGTAACCGTTAGGGCTGTTTTCTGGGGTAAGTGCGTGGCCGCCGATGAGTAGCTCAGCACCTTCACTCTTACCTATCTCAATATAGCCAAGCACCTTTTCTTGATGGGCTTTTGAGATCAGCGCGCCAAAGTTGGTCTCAGAATCCATTGGGTCGCCACAAATGATGTTGTCTTTGGTACGTTGCAACAGTTTTTCGATAAAGCGAGGGTAGATCTCTTGCTGCACAAATACTCGAGTGCCATTCGTACAGATTTCACCTTGAGTGTAAAAGTTACCTAGCATGGCAGCAGAAACCGCATTGTCGATGTCTGCGTCATTGAAGATAATCAGCGGTGATTTACCACCGAGCTCCATGGTGACTTGTTTAAGTGAGCTTGCCGCGGCAGCCATTACTTTTTTACCGGTACCGACTTCACCAGTGAATGAGACTTTAGCAATCTGGTCATTATTCGTTAGCCAAGCACCGACACGGCCATCGCCTTGAACGACGTTAAATACGCCATCGGGTAAGCCCGCTTCAGTCAATATTTCGGCAAGTTTTAGTGCGCCACGTGGGGTTTCTTCTGATGGTTTAAAGATCATCACATTACCGCAAGCTAACGCTGGCGCCGCTTTCCAGCAAGCTATCTGTAGTGGGTAGTTCCATGCGCCAATACCGGCGCAAATGCCGAGAGGCTCGCGGCGAGTGTAATAAAAATCATCGCCAACGGTCTGTTGATTGCCTTCGATACTAGGGGCTAGTCCGGCAAAGAACTCAATAGAGTCTGCACCAGTCACAACATCAACCACAGAGGCTTCTTGCCATGGCTTACCTGTATCTTGTACTTCAAT
This sequence comes from Shewanella sp. GutDb-MelDb, assembly GCF_002836075.1. NCBI lineage: Bacteria > Pseudomonadati > Pseudomonadota > Gammaproteobacteria > Alteromonadales > Shewanellaceae > Shewanella > Shewanella sp. GutDb-MelDb. The sequence continues at coordinate 52,426 of NZ_PJBM01000231.1, forward strand.
AGCAGCAAGCTCGTCATTTCGTTCTCGAAGCAGGGCAACTGCTTTTAACAAAATGCGACTGCGCTCTATCGCGGTCATCTTTGACCAAGTGTTAAAACCGGCTTGTGCGCTTTTAATGACGGCTTGTTGGATCTTCTCATCGGCGACTTCAACTAAGTAGCTCACTTCTCCATTGGCTGGATTAATGACTTCAAAGGTTTCGCCCGTTTCATTGGAGAGCGCCTGCCCGTGGACGTAATTTGGGTAAACAACTAATGACATCGATTTGCTCCGTACTGCATGATAACGGCCTCGATAAAGGCTTTACATAAAATTTGGGCCTGTTCGAACTCTTTCTCTGGTGAGTGACTCATTGCACTACGTAACCAAAAACCATCAATCATTGCTGCGGTTTGTTTGGCTGCAGTGATTGCCTTATCCTTGGGGAGTAGTTTTTTGAAAGAGAACAAAAGGTTGCTGTATAAACGTTGGCTGTTGATATGTTGCAATCTAGCAAGCCCTTGCTCGTGCATGGCTTGTGACCAAAAGCTCAACCAGGTTTTTGTTACCGGTCGTGAGCGTTGTAGTTCGGTAAAGTTGGTTTCTACAATCGCCTGCAGTCTTTCAAGAGGCGACAGTTGATTACCTGCTGTTCGACTCAATAAAGCTTGTTTAAGCTGATCGAGTAGATATTTTTGCGTCGCTTCTATTAAACCTTGTTTACCGCCGAAGTAGTGACTAATAAGCCCTGATGATAATCCTGCCAAACCACTGATGGTATTGATGGTGGTATGGTGCAAACCATGATGCTCAACAGAGACCAATGTGGCGTCTATGAGCTGTTGCTGTCGAACAGTTTTCATTGGTGGGCGCGGCATAAAAAACAAGATCCTGAAGACGATTATTGTGAGTCATTTTGGTAGTTCAATTGTTAATTGAACGTTCAATTAATAACAACTCTAATGGTTAGAGCTGTAACTATCAACCTTTATTAAAGTTTGGGACTTGCATCACAGATTTAATTTGATGATTTATGCTTGGAGGCTGATTGTTGCAAGTGATTGTTTAATAACAAACAAAATGAGAGTCTGATAATTATCCAAAACAGATAAATCAGCAGAAAATAAAGTTTGAGCAAAAATTAGTTTCAACCGTAATCTTTCGCTTTAAATGCTTGTTAGTCATTTATCGCTATTGTAGCTAAGTGGTCATTAACGGGCGCAAACTTACTATTCGACCGCCGTTATTAGCCCGCGATAACACCATTGTGATTTCGGGCATCTGCATTGGCATATTTAGCCCGAGTTACGTGACGGAGTTCACGCTTGCTTTGTCCTAGATTGGGACTTTGCAGGCGATATCCGCCGTAAACGAACTGAGTTGTTCTCTTTTTTGCGGAAGTTAGCGGCTCTATCACACTCAAGGTGGGGTTCTACTCGTATAATTTTTTAGTTCTATTCGTATATTAGTTATATTGAGTAAACTCTGCATATTGGTAGCAGGATGAGTCAACACTAACCGATAGTGGTTAGGTCGATGCTTAAGTAGCACGCTTAAGCTGCTAAACTTTTCATTAATGCATTCTTTATCTTCTTTTAACCCTAAACAGGGAGCTAAAGAATGAAACGTAGCGACTAACAGGATGATAGATTCAATGGTAAAAAAAATAATTCTAGACACAGATCCGGGTATTGATGATGTTATGGCGATCCTGTTCGCTGAGGCGCATCCGGAGATTGAGCTCAAAGCCATCACCACAATATATGGCAATGTGACCATCAAAGGCGCGACGCATAATGCGCTTTATCTAAAGCAGAAATATGGCTTTGCAGCTGATGTGGCCGAAGGTACTGGTAAGCCGTTGGTTAGGCCTCCTGTTGGCCCTACTGTTGCCGTACATGGCGAAAGCGGTTTCGGTGATGTTCAAGTGCCAGCCGAGGTTGAAGGTGAGGCTGACGCTCGACCAGCCTATCAATACATTATCGATGCGGTAACGGCAGAGCCCAATGAGATCACTATTGTAGCAATTGGCCCGTTAACGAATTTGGCCTTAGCGCTGCAAGCTGAGCCTAATATTGTTAATTTGGTCAAAGAAGTGGTCATCATGGGCGGCGCATTCGGCGTTAACGATCACCGTGGCAATGTGACTCCCTTTGCGGAGGCCAATATTCATGACGATCCTCATGCGGCCGATATCGTGTTCGGTGCTTCATGGCCGGTGGTTATTATTGGGCTGGATGTTACCGAGCAAAGCTTCTTCACCGCAGATTATCTCGATAAACTGCGTGATGATGCTGGCGAAGTGGGACAGTTTATCTGGGATGTCAGTCGCTTCTACCTTAAATTTTATAAAGAGAAGGTCGGTTTGGATGCTTGTCATGTCCACGACCCTTCAGCGATTGCCTATGTGATTAAACCTGAGTTGTTTACGCTTAGAGAAGGGCCAGTGCGAGTAATAACCGATGGCCCAGCCGAAGGCATGACGGTACAAAAATTTGATGGTCGAATATACCTGCATGACGAATGGGAAAAGCAACCGTCTCAGCGTGTGGGTGTTGCGGTTAACGATGTCGAACTGCTTGAAATTTATCGCCAGAGTATTATCGATTACGGCCACAAAAAAGGCGTAATGGGTTCAATCTAAGGCGCCTGAATATAGGCGGTTGAATTGAAATGGCTTTTATTAAGAGGACTTTTATTTAAGCCTCTAATAAAGCCAAAGAACAAAAAAGCGTAGTGCTAAATACTACGCTTTTTTCTTGCAAGCCGTTTACTGTTTGCTAACGGTCGCTATAGCCGCGCAGCCACTAAGCTAGCATCTGGCATATTGGCAGCACCTTCACGCTCAACAGCCAAGGATGCGTACGCGTTGGCGTATTTTGCGGCATTGAACAGAGTTTCGCCTTTTACAATTTGAGCAACGAGAGCGCCGTTAAAGGCATCTCCAGCACCTGTGGTATCAGTTACAACACATTTAATGGCTGCCACCTCTTTGAACCGCTCGTTTTCATACACAAGAACACCTTGAGAGCCACGGGTGATCACCACAGTATTAACCCCCATCTGATTAATTTTTTCTGCCGCCAGTTTCGCACTGCTGAGATCGGTAACCTCGATCCCCGTCATTAAAGAGGCTTCGGTCTCATTGGGGGTAATCACATCGACATACTTTAATAATGAAGGCGTGTCCTCATGGTAAGGCGCCGGGTTGAGTACCACTCTAACGCCATGGGTATGCGCTATCTGCATCGATTGTCTGATGGCGTCGATATTATTTTCGAGTTGAGTCAAAAACAGATTAGCGCTAACGATATGTTGTTCAGCCTGTAAGATCTCTGCTGGTGTTATTTCGGTGTTAGCACCTGAATGCACCGCAATCATATTTTCGCCGCTTGTTTCACAGACATAAATAAGCGCATTGCCTGTTGGGGATTTTTCAGATTCGACAATGATTGTCTTATCTATTCCTGTTGCGGCGAGATGCTCTTTGGCAAAGTGGCTGAATTGATCTTTGCCTATTTTGGTCATGAAGGTGACATTGGCTCCAGCTTTAGCCGCAGCATAGGCTTGATTGGCTCCCTTGCCGCCAGCGCCAATATTGTTGCTTAGCGCATGCAGGGTTTCACCCGGTTGTGGAAAACGCTCCAACGTGGCGACGATGTCGACATTAAAGGAACCGAGTATAAAAATATTATTTTTCATGTTGTTGACCCTATTTTCCATGAGGTTCTGAGTCATAAGACCTGATAACGTTTTGCTGGCAGTTAACTGAGACAGTAATCTATCCAGACAATATTTATCGGCATCGAAATTAGCAGAAATTTGAACACCACCATGCGTCCTTATCACTTGCTGTTCATTTTCGAGCTGCACCAGATCACAACGAATGGTCTTTGGCGTCACCTGAAGTAACTTGGCGAGTTGTGCATTTGATAAGGTTTTATGTTCACTGAGCAGTTTTAAGATAACAGTCAGTCTTTCATTTCGGCTTAGTTTGTTCATAGGGTCGAATATACGCGCAGAGTATTGTTGAGGTTGTGATTAAGATAAAAGCTTAGCATGGTAAACGCACCAATTGGTTTGTTTTTTTAGGGAGGACCCTGAATACCCCTTTGGATAGTCTGCACATGCGCCGACCGCAGGTCATTGGAACCACTATCGCCAGAAGTTAAATCTTTTGTGCCCCAAAACGTTTTTGTTATCTATTAGTTTTATCAAGCTACGCTTGACCAAAGTCGTGGCGCTTCGCCCACACCGGAGTCAAGGGGGAAAGCGCTTGTCCCCCTTAACAAACCCGCAGCGCCCCGACGAAGTTACATGCGTTGAGTACAGACCTCATACTTATTCGAAATAGCCTAACGCTTCCGATGGGACATCCTGTCCCGCGAAAGCTATGCCCACATCCGTGTGGGCATTACGGCTCTTTCTTCAACGTACTTCGGCAACTTCGATGGGGAATGAGTGTTTTCTGTTAGTTTTGTGCCACGTTGGTTTTTACGTTTTTAAATTAAGAACTCAAATGCTGAGAGTTTACGCTTTTATAACCCAGTGTAGATGCGGCTGAGGCCTTCGGTTTCAGGGATGAAACCGCAGAGCGGCGATGGATGGCGAAAAGCGTGCCTCAGTAGCGTCTGCACATGCGGTCGTTCATTCACATCCATGTGATCACGACATTGGCACATCCTTGTGCAGCACCACCGCAGGTCATTGGAACCGCCTTTGTCTGAAGGTAACTCACTTCTGCCCCGAAACTAGTTAGAAAAGAGCTCAAATGGCATAGACGCAAGCCGCATTGGATTAAGTAAGAAAGGGTGGTTGGATATACAGTATTATTGGTTTATTTGTGGAAACAGAGCACTTTCTTAGATTCAATTCACGCTTTACTATTGTGCAGTGTTAGTAACTTGTATAAATTCAGTAAGATGTAAGTATGCGTTCATGAAAAGTTCAGATAACCAGAAAGCAAAGTGTGCGACTCACTTTTATCCCTAGATGTATTGGATATAATTTTAAGCGTAAATGTTTAATTATCTGTTATTAATTAACTTTCTAGCTTTTTTACTGTGCCCGCTTTCTCAACATGGCTTGGCAAAACGCGCAAGCCGTATATTAAAATGTTAGGTATTCAGGGAAAGTTATGAGTGTAGTTGAAGCATTATTGGAATCATCAGAGCAGGATACAAACTTATTAATTAGTAACGATAATAAAGGCGATAACTTTGATGTCCCAAGAGACATAGATTTTTTGTTTAAAACTAATGATGCTCAAAAAGCTGAAACAGTTTGCGGTTTCATTAACGATAACAATTATGCCAATGCACGTGTGGAACATGTAGGTAATGATTATCAAATATTAGCCGTTTTAGCTATGCAATCTAATCAACATATAATTTGTTCTGTATCGGGTTTAATGACC
>NZ_PJBM01000029.1:0-3747 GCF_002836075.1 Shewanella sp. GutDb-MelDb
TAAAGATGTTGAAGTTGTACCACCTAAGCCGCCTGAAGTGGGTATTGAAAATAGTGGGTGGTCTGCATGTCTATGCAATTGCTTTTCAAATTGTCCCATAAAGGTATACAGTTCGGATGGAGTAGTTACTAGAATTGAGGCAGATTCTGAAACCATAGATGATTACGGAAATACACATCAAATAAGATCTTGTGCTAGAGGTCGGTCTTTAAAACAACGAACTTATGCTCCAGATCGTTTAAAAACACCAATGAAACGTGTTGGCAAGCGTGGTGAGGGAAAATTTGTACCTATTACTTGGGAAGAAGCAACATCAGAAATTGCAGAAAAACTATCGCATATAAAAAATGAGTATGGGAACAAATCTATTTATTTAAAAGCGGGTTCAGGTGCTGACTACGGAGTAAATAATGCATCTGCATGTTTTTCAAGGTTATTAAACTTAACAGGTGGTTTTCTTGGCAGTTATGGTAATTATTCTATTGGCAAACAGATGGATGCTGTTTTCGCGACTTATGGTGGGATAGATTCACCTGCTTACCCTAGTATGAATGGCTCTTCATTATTTACATTAGAAGACAGTGACCTATTTGTTAGTTTTGGATTTAACCCTAGCGAAACTACACAAAGTGGTTCTGGTCAGGGGTACGATTATTTAAAAGCGTTAGAAAAAAATGCCAATTTGGAAGTTATCAATATAGATCCTCGATATACAGATTCGATGCTTGGGAAAGAAAATGAATGGTTACCCATTCGTCCAGGGACTGATGCTGCATTAGCGTCTGCTATTGCTCATGAAATGATAAGTTCTGGCTGGGTTGATAACAATTCTAAAGAGTTTCTGGACAAATACTGTATAGGTTATGACCGTGAATCATTAGAGGCTCTTAAAAATAGTTTTGAAAATAGTGGTGATGCTAATAAATTAGACTTGGTGCCTCACATAGACCCGAATAAAAATTATAAAGATTATATTATGGGGGAAGGTGAATTTAATAGTTCAGGAGCTAAAACTGTTAAGTGGGCTGCTGAAATATGCGGTATTCCTGAGGCTAAAATAATTAACTTGGCTGATAAAATTAAAAATGCTAGTGCACCTTACATTATCTCTGGTGCGTCATTAAATCGACACGCTAATGGTGAACAGAACATTAGATCAATATACATGCTTGCTATTCTGACCGGTAAAATAGGCCAGTCAGGAGTTAATAACGGTGAGCTACCGTCTTCTAGGATTCTATATAATTCTAAACTTGATAAATTTAGTCACTTGAATACTGTTAAAGAATCAATTTCTTTCTTTACATGGAATGAAGCAATCTATCGTGGAACGGAAATGAATGGTAGGAAAGATGGAGTTAAAGGGTTAGCCCACCTTGATGATAAGTTAGGTTCTAATATAAAAGCTATTATATCGGTATGTGATGCATCCTTGTTAAATCAACATTCTCAAACAAATAATACAAGAGAGCTTCTTGAAGACGAATCTTTAGTCGAACTAATAGTAAGCTGTGACTGTTGGATGACATCTTCAGCAAAATTTGCAGATATTATTTTGCCCGATTCAACATGGTTAGAAACTGATGATTTTGTAAACTCTAGCCACGACCCAGGGTCTATGGGTTATTTAGTTGCAATGAGCGCATCAGTTGAGACTATGTGGGAGTGTAAATCGATTTATGATATCTGTAGTTTGTTGGCAGATAAAATGGGAATCAAAAATGAATTTACAGAAGGGAAATCAGCTATAGAGTGGTTAGAGTTATTCTACGATAAAGCAAGAAACGCATATAGTGATACAAACATTTCACCAGCAATGCCTACAACATTTTCTGAAGCACAAAAAATCGGAGTGTTTAAGCGTTTTCTTGGTACAAAAATTGTTGCCCTTGAAAGTAATATTAAAAATAACATTCCTTTTAATACTCCATCAGGAAAGATAGAAATCTACTCTACCTCATGGGCAAAGTTTTCAAATACCATGAGTTTTACGGATGAACTAGGGGATGATGTATCTCCTATTCCGATCTATCAAGTGACATGGGACGGATATCAAGACCAAGAGTCGGCTAAAGATTATCCTATCCAACTGATTGGCTATCATACAAAAGGACGAGCGCACTCAAGTTTTCATAATGTTCCTTGGCTAAGAGAAGCTGTAGAAGATGCTATTTGGATGAATCCAGAAGATGGAGAAGCTCGAGGATTATCTCAAGGGGACATGGTACATGTTTGGAATAAACGTGGGACTATTGAATTGTCAGTTCGTTTAACTCCTCGAATCCTTCCTGGAGCTGCAGCCCTAGGGCAAGGAGCTTGGTTTAAACCCGACCCTGAAGGTCGTGTTGGTCAATCTGGACATGTTATCGATATTGGTGGTTGTATTAATACGCTAACCCGTTATCAGCCAACTTCCTTTTCAAAAGGCAACCCACAACACACTAACCGTGTACAGATTGCAAAAGCTTGATGGAGTAATATAAATGATTGAATTAGCCCAATATGGTTTTTATCTAGATACTACTAAGTGTACTGGTTGCAAAGCATGTCATGTATCTTGTAAGGACCGAAAAGATTTGCCAGCAGGTATTAACTGGCGTCGTGTATATGAGTATGGAGGCGGAAGTTGGTCAACTAATACTGATGGTAGCTATGAACAAAATGTTTATAGTTATTATACTTCGATTAGCTGTAATCATTGTAGTGAACCAGTATGTGTAAAAGCATGTCCTACTGGAGCAATGCATAAGCGTCGTGAAGATGGTTTGGTACATGTGATAACTGATCTTTGTATTGGTTGTGAAAGCTGCTCTAGAGCCTGTCCTTATGATTCTCCGCAGCTAGATCAAAAGCTTAAAGTGATGACGAAGTGTGATGGTTGCTATGATCGAGTCGCTCAAGGTAAGCAGCCAATTTGTGTAGGTTCATGCCCATTGCGTGCTTTGGATTTTGACACAATGGATAACTTACGTACTAAGTATGGTAATGGTGATGGTCATATCGCGCCGTTGCCTCCGGAAGGTATCACTAGTCCCAACTTGATTATTAAGGCAAATAAGAATGGTCAGCCGGTGTCTAATGGAAATGGTCAAATATTGAATTTTTCGGAAGTTTAATTAAAAATGGCGTCTAGTAAGGACGCCTCTTTTTCATTCGGGGTAGAAATATGACAATAAATTACAAAGCAGAACAGTATTTAGAGTTTCAAGCCATTGCACGTGTTCTACATAATGTATTAATGAGGTACCCTAATTTTGAATCTATTCAAAGTTTTAAAGACAGTAACCTTGGTGGCAATTGGCCTCAACTAGCAAATTCAAAATATTATAAAGAAGGTAAATGTTTACTTTCTTTATACTGTCGCACCTGGTCTTCCGTGAAGCTTAATGACCTAAAATTAGATTATGGTCAATTATTTTATGGTCCCGGAAAACCTGTAGCTATGCCATGGGGATCAATATATTTAGGTGAACAACAACTTTTGAATGATGACTCAACATTATCGCTAAAGAGATTTTATAAAAAAAATGAAATCAGTTTTGATTTAGAATATAATCAACCAAGTGATCATATAGCATTAATTTATGCTGCCTTAGATCGATTGTTAGAGCAAGCTGCTGAAAATATGGAAAATGAAAATGTGCTTGATATCATTAAAGTCTTAATGTTGCAGCATATGTTACCTTGGACTAGTCGTTGTCTTGAACTCATTATTAAGCATGCAAATACTGATTTTTATAAAGGGAT
>NZ_PJBM01000030.1:0-3719 GCF_002836075.1 Shewanella sp. GutDb-MelDb
AAGAGTTAGACAACATAGATTAATAAACATTAATTTCCTATCGTTACCTAATGTTATGAATAAAAAAACAATATATATACCAATAACTTGAATTTTATATTTAGAGTAACATTCCTGCAACATTTAGACCTTAGTTACAATTTGAAACATTTGTTACGTGATGCTTTTGTTTTTGTATCTTTATATTGAGCTCGGTTCATAACGAATAAATCTAAAAAACTAACAAACTAATTGGGGATGCTAATGTTTCATGCAAATAAAATTACACTTGGGATTCGTATTACACTCCTGGCAGGAGCTGTTACAACGGCCGTCGCTTCTTTGGGCGCTTATGCGGCTGATGGTGAACAACAAGTTGAACGTATACAAGTAACAGGTTCTCGTATTAAGAGCACTGATATGGAGGGGAGTTCACCCGTAACCACTATTAGTATTGATGATATCGCCAAAACAGGACAAATGACGGTTGCTGATTTACTTCGTAGTAGCAATTTAAACACCTTTGGATCGTTCTCTGAGCGTTCAGGTAGTTCGGCGCAATCTCAGTCCTCTGTTAATCTGCGTGGTGTGGGTTCAGAGCGCACACTTGTTCTACTTAACGGAAAGAGAATGCCGGGGTCGCCTACCTTGGGTGGTACCGCTGTAAACTTAAATGCTATCACTACTGCGGGTATTGATAGGATTGAGATCCTTAGTGATGGTGCAAGTGCTGTCTATGGTTCTGATGCTATCGCGGGTGTGATTAATATCATTACCAAGAAAGGTTATGAGGGCTTACAGCTATCCGCTACTAAAACAGATCCAGAGCAGCCGGGCGGCGAAGAGTGGAAAGCACACGTTATTGGTGGTGTATCAAGTGATAAAGGTAATATTACTTTCTCTCTTGAGCACCAGCAACGCGAGATTATCTACCAACATGATCGTTGGTTTTCTTCATCGTCCAATACTGATGCTGCTAAGTACGCTGATACAACGGGTGTATCTACCTATGCGCGTAACTTCAATGACGGAACAACTTATGTAACAAGTCCGTTAGCAGGCTGCGACAATCCCGATATGGTTGGTGATGGTCATATCTATGATGCTGGTGACGGTGATCATGTTTGTGGTTATGACTATACGGCAAAGGGGGCAGACCACGCGGCGAGAACGTTTGATGCTGGTTATTTAAATGCTGAGTATCAAATCTCTGATGAAGTTCGTTTCGAGGGGCAAGGTATTTTCTCTCGTAATAAGACTTTTGGGCGTTATGCACCAGCACCGGGGAAATTCGCAGTTGGCGCGGGAGTGGTAGACGTTAAAAACTATGGTCCTGATGGTAAATATGTAGACACCACCAAAAATAAAAATGCTGGTACGGTTTTATATCGCTTCACAGGTGTAGGTACTCGTGACTCTGAAACTATTGACCACAGCACGGATATTCAACTAGGTTTTGTTGGTGAACATGATGCTCTAGGCTGGGACTTTACATATCACTATAACCTAGCTGAAAATAGCAATAACGGTACAGGTTATGTCCATCGTCCAACGGTAGAAGCGTTGGCGGCGGCTGGTAAGTTTAACTTTGGTCCAGAGGGTAACAGCAAGGAAGTTATTGACTCTATCACTCATGACATATTCCAGAAAGACACTATGGAATTCCAAAGTGTTAACGCTGGTGTTAACTTTGATGCTATTGATTTGATGGGTAGCGGTGATATGAGTTGGTACTTCGGTACTGAGTTCATGGATTACAAGTATACATCTGCTGTAGATTCGGAATCAGCTAACGGTGAGATTATCGGCTCTGCTGGTAATGGTTCATCAGGTGAGCGTGATGTATATGCTTTCTTTGGTGAGACTACATTACCTATCACTGATGATTTATCAATGAATGCGGCTTTACGCTATGACAAATACTCTGACTTTGGTAATGCTGTCACGCCTAAAGTATCACTACGATACAAAGCTACTGATGATTTAGTATTACGTGCGTCATGGGGTCAAGGCTTTAGAGCACCATCATTAGCTGATTTACATGCTGCTGATTCGTTCAGCGCAGATACAGCGACCGATTATCAATATTGCGCACAGGTGGGTACTGCTGTTGCACAGTGTAAAGCTAAGCAATATGACGTAACGCGAACAGCTAATGCCGATCTTGAAGCTGAAACCTCTGATTTCTACAATCTAGGGGCTATCTATGATTTCACGGAGAACTTTAGTGCTAAAGTTGAGTACTATGACCTTAAGATAGATAACGTTATCACGTTAGTCTCTCTTGACTCATTACTGAGCGAAGAAACTAAAGTCGGGTACGGTAATCTTAAGTTGGGTAATATTAAGCGTTATGGTGATACTGCTAGCGGCAAGATATCAGAAGCTACAGCGCCATTAGTTAACGGTAATAGCTTGTCAACGTCAGGACTTGATTTTAATCTATCATATCGTGACTTAGAAACGTCTATCGGTGACTTTAGCGTTAACCTCGATACCACTTACGTTTTAGACTACAGCGAAGAAGAATACTTCGATGGTCCAGTCCATAACAAGATAGGTCGTAACGGATTACCTAAGATACGTTCAACAGGTACGGTCGATTGGATGATGGGCGATCACTCTGCGGCGGTAGTCATGCACTATATTGACGGCCAAACAGAGAGAACTGATCCTGAAACCTTTGGCCAAGTCGGGTTGCTTAGCTCACAAACTACATTTGATGCTAGTTATGGGTATAACACTTCTTGGAATGGTAAGGTATCACTAGGTATACGTAACCTAACAAATGAAGATCCTGTTTTAGATTCAAGTCTTGATTACGATAAGGGTTTATATAACCTATACGGTCGTACTTATAACTTATCGTACACTCAGACGTTCTAAAGTAAGTGGTTTTCACTATGTCACTACCTAGTTATCTTATACTCTCTTAACCATTTAGCTGAAGTCCTTAGCCGATAGTTCTGTTTTATCTCGGCTGGGGACCTCTTCTCTTCAACCGTGCCCAACAGACAGATGAAATTCAATATGAAAGGAGCTTCCTTGTGATGTCTAATTGCAGGATACAAAATCCCAAACTCTAGTATAGGTAGGCTGCGGTCGAAATTAAATATTGATGATGCTTAGGCATTATATTGGAGCATTCACAACATGAGACTTAACTTCCCATTGATTACATGTCAGTTAAAAACTTTTAAGTGCTAATATCATGAAAATAAAACATTCAAACAAAAACCAGGTAAATATAAAAATTTATGATCTTCAATTCATGGAACCTATCGACGTAACAATTAAAAACATATTACCAGGAGTGAGTCAAATAGATTTTTATCATATTGACAAGTATTATTCAGCCACATGGGCGGCCATGAAGACAGATATAATTAGTTTTGTTATTTCAATTAATGATGAGTTTTTATCAAAAAATTCTGGAGGACCTAAGAAAATGATAGATGATGATGTAGAGGCTCTCCGAACAATTCAAAAAACAGCTTCTAAAGTTCATGGCGAACACCATGAACTTACTCTAGAATTAAATAACTTTTCAGCTAATGAAATAAGTACGGCTAGAAATAGAATTAGTAAAGAAATGCTTAGTTATTTAAATGAAGATGATTGTTTGGAAAAACTTTTCCCCACTAAAGTAAATCCTGAATGGGATGCTTTTTGTCAAATAACTAAAACATTGAGAGATGGACTAATTAAATATAAGACAGATATTGCAACTTAGTCGATAA
>NZ_PJBM01000031.1:0-3663 GCF_002836075.1 Shewanella sp. GutDb-MelDb
TGTGGAAACATGGAGATGTGGAAACATGGAGATGTGGAAACATGGAGATGTGGAAACATGGAGCCGTGGAAACATGGAGCCGTGGAAACATGGAGCCGTGGAAACATGGAGCTGTGGAAACATGGATGTATCAATCTTCTATGATACTAATTAGTATGGTCATCAAGCTAACCAACGAATTTTAACTATTGAGTTGTTGATTTTACGGGGGATATTATAGCTTATATGAGCGCCACCCTGTCAGGATAGTTGTCTGTTTTTTGAGTTATGTTAGCAAGATAAGTCGGCGGAGGATGTTTTTGTAGGTTTAAATGTTGTAAAGGAATATGGCAAGTATCAAATCTAACTTTTTAATCTTATGTTGCCACTTGTAAGGGGGTTTGTAATTAAGGTGTAAGAATGTATAACAAGTTAAATCCCAAGAAATACAGGTTCACAGCATATTTTACCGTGCTATCCAAATTTGATCTCATATAGCGAATGTTTCACCAAAGCTTCAGACTGTGCAAGCGATATCTGAGGTGGCTAAGGTATATTGAACCAATCAACCAATCAACCAATCAACCAATCAATCAATCAGTCAACCAACCAATCAGTTGATTAGTCAACAAGCGAAACTCGGAACAAGTCGCGCCTTATTTCCTAGCGTAATCGGCTCGTTGGGAGTTAATTCGCAAGAAAAGTAATCGAATAGTGGTATTTAGCCGTATAGGGAACTAACAGACCTGATTGAGACTCGTAAATGTTTTCTATATTTAAATCAAATCCAACAAAAAAATTGAATAAACTTCTCTCTATAAAACTTGAACAAGCTATGCATGCTCAAAGAAATGGAGACATAAAAAGTTATTCTCAACTGAGTTATGAAGCAGACCAAATAGATAAACAAATATCACTAATAGAAAGAGAAAAATAGCGAGTAAACAATGAGTAAACTGTAGATTGCCATATGCTGATATGACCTATTTCATTTCGCCATCTTCTCTATTTCGGTATAACGTTAAGATAGAAAGTTCGGAGCTACCCCTTCGGCTTTGCTATTTTTACCCTTTAGCGAGGTTAAAGAGATAGACAGCGTAACTGTATTACTACAGATGTTGAGCCGTTACTGTGTGACTCAGAAAAATAGCATTTTTATCAGTGCTGTTGACTCCTTTTAGCCGTTCGGCAGCTCTCCTAATATTTAGCTTGAATAATGACGATATTAATAACCTTTTAACGTGGCTAAACCAAACCTTCTGTGTTTGTTGTCACTTTCTCGGGTGTTGGTAATGCTTATGATTTTCTGTGTCAACCTTCTGAGCGTAACGTAACTGAGCTGAGAAAGGCTATCGGGAATAAGCTAAACCAGTCAATTAAGGGTTTTGGTAAAACATGTCTGAAAATACCTTCGGCTCGATATTCAAGTTGCAACCATCTTGCTAGAATGCACTCCTTACGGATTCAGCACACGTTTTAGGAACCATTATGAAGATCCTTGCCGATGAAAACATGCCTTATGTTCAACAGCTATTTGGCCATTTAGGCACCATAGAAACCGTTAATGGCCGAGAGTTAACTGCAGAGCAAGTTAATAACGTGGATATATTGTTGGTGCGTTCGGTTACTCAGGTGAATCAAGCATTACTCGCAGGGAATAACCAACTTAAGTTTGTCGGTAGCGCAACAATTGGCACTGACCATATTGATTTAGACTACCTTGCCAGCCGTAATATTCCATTCTCCAATGCGCCTGGCTGCAATGCGACTGCCGTTGGTGAGTTTGCTTTTATAGCCATGTTAGAACTTGCCCAGCGCTTTAAAAGTCCTTTAAAAGGTAAAGTGGTAGGGATTGTTGGCGCAGGGAATACCGGTACTGCCGTTGCCAAGTGTCTAGAAGCTTATGGGATTGAAGTATTGCTTTGTGATCCTGTACTCGAAGCAAAAGGCGACCCTCGCAGTTTTGTTTCTTTAAACTTCCTCATTGATAAATGCGATGTGATTAGTTTGCATACGCCGATTACTAAAACGGGTGAACATAAAACATGGTATCTATTCGATGAGGCTCGTTTAAATCGTTTGCGTGAAAACACTTGGCTGCTTAACTGCTGTCGCGGTGAGGTGATTGATAATCGTGCGTTACTTAAGTTTAAACAGCAACGAGATGACATAAAAGTTGTACTTGATGTGTGGGAAGGTGAACCTCATCCAATGCCCGAGCTGGTGCCTTATATCGAATTTTGCACCCCGCACATTGCCGGTTACTCATTAGAGGGTAAAGCGCGTGGGACTTACATGCTGTATCAGCAGGTGGCTAAGGTACTAAACATTAAGGGTGAAAATAAGATGGACGCCTTGTTACCTGCATTGTGGAGTGAACAAGTGACAGTGACTGAAATCGCTACCGAAAGAGCGTTATTACAGCTGGCGAGATTTGTATATGATTTGCGCGATGATGATGAGTTATTCAGAAAAAACTTTCTTAATAACCTGGCGTTTGATCATATGAGAAAAAATCACAAGCATAGACGTGAATTTAGCGCATTAAAGGTAAGCAATATGGGACAAACTAATGTAAATTGGTTATCCAATTTAGGGTTTTCAGGAGTCGGGCTGTAATTATGTCGCAGGAATATAATGTTGTCGTATTAGGTGCATCGGGCGCAGTGGGTCAAGTTATCATTGAGATCCTCGAAGAGCGTAATTTTCCGGTTGCAAAGTTGTACCCTCTAGCCAGCAGTCGCAGCGCCGGTAATACGGTCAGCTTCCATGGTAAACAGGTCGAAATTTTGGACGTGGATACCTTTGATTGGTCGAAAGCTCAGATCGGTTTCTTCTCCGCGGGTGGTGATGTGTCTGAAAAGTGGGCGCCAATTGCTGCAGAGCAAGGCTGTGTTGTTATCGATAACACATCGCACTTTAGATATGACATTGATGTGCCACTTGTTATCCCTGAAGTTAACCCAGAAGCGATTGCCGACTTTAGAAATCGCAATATTATTGCGAATCCTAACTGTTCAACGATTCAAATGTTGGTTGCACTTAAACCGATCCATGATGCTTTCGGGATCTCGCGTATTAATGTCGCGACATATCAGTCTGTATCAGGTTCAGGTAAGAAGTCAGTAGAAGAGCTAGCGACGCAGTGTTCTAAGTTACTGCAAGGTCTGCCTGTTGAACCGAAAACCTATTCAAAACAAATTGCGTTTAACGTATTGCCGCAAATTGATAAGTTTATGGACAATGGCTACACCAAAGAAGAGATGAAAATGGTGTGGGAAACGCAAAAGATCTTCGGTGATGAAAATATCGTAGTGAACCCAACAGCAGTGCGTGTACCAGTATTTTACGGTCACTCAGAAGCTATCCATCTTGAAACACTACAACCTGTCGATGCTGAAGAGGTTAAAGAAGTGTTGCGCGGTGCTCCTGGCGTTGAACTGTTTGAGTCTGATGAAGATTATCCGACTGCAGTCACCGATGGTGCGGGCTCAGATCCTGTTTATGTTGGTCGAGTCAGAAAAGATATTTCTCACGACAATGGCATAAACCTTTGGGTTGTCTCTGATAATATTCGTAAAGGCGCTGCCTTAAACAGCGTACAAATTGCAGAAGTGCTTATCAGAGATTATTATTAATCTGATCCTGCATTGAACATAATTGTTTAAAAAGCCCGCACTATGC
>NZ_PJBM01000032.1:0-3621 GCF_002836075.1 Shewanella sp. GutDb-MelDb
TAACTACCTAAGTGATAATTTAATTACATATACCACTGTGATTTTTAAAACAGAGGGTGTTTTAAAAACACCCTCTGTTAATATTATGGTTACCCATAACGGTATTCTATTCCAAATGTACCTCTAGGGTATTCCCATTTTTCCAGAATAGTGTCGCCACAAAGAAATTTACAGGTACCACATTCCAGACAACCCGCAGAATCAAAACGGATAGACCCGTCATCTTCGAGTTTATATAAACCAGCCGGGCAAGCGTTTACCAACTTGCGATACTCGTTCATATTCGGATTATCTTTGAGGATAATATGTGGATGACCTTCATCTACGTGAAATTTATTGACGCCCAGTTTAACGTCTACATTGACTGACTCGGTCATATTGAAGTGACTCCTTTAATGCCATCTTTGATCAGGTTCATGTAACCCACCTCTTTACAATGTTTCATGAGGGTCTTGCGTAGTGGTTGTGATTCGCTGCCATCTACGGTGAACATGCTTTGCATTATGTCGGCAACCATCTTTGGATACTGATTGAAGATCCGGGGTGTTTCCATGAATGCGGGAAGGTTCTTATAGAGTTTCAGATCTTTCATCAGGAAGCTGTCTTCCAGGAGTGTCTGATATGAAGATAAGCCTTGTGCGCTAAAATCACCTGTTGCACGAGCCGCTAAAACGGCTTTTGCTGCTGCTTCGCCAGAAGCGATGGCAAGATCCATACCGCGAACGGTATAGCCAATGTTTAAGCAAAAACCCGCCGCATCTCCGGTTATCAATACGCCATCATCGACCAGTTTCGGTACCATATTAAAACCAGCTTCCGGTACGACATGACCCGAATACTCAAGTAACTTACCGCCTTCAATCAATGGCTTAATCATTGAGTGATTTTTGAAATCTTCCAACATTTGCGGAACCGTTTTATCTGAACTGCCGATGTCGTGTAGTCCGCAAACGATACCCAGTGATACAGTGGTTTTGTTAGTGTAGATAAAGCCACCACCCATCAAACCATTTGATGGCGAACCGGCGAATAACCATGCCGCACCCTCATCGTCAGAGAGGTTAAATCTATCTTGAATAACCTCTTTCGGTAGTTCAATCAGCTCTTTTACCCCTACGGCCATCACGTCAGCGTTGACCTTAGGTTTTACCATGCCTAATTTCTCAGCCAGCACAGGATTAACGCCTTCAGCTAGAATGACTGACTTGGCTAGCAACTCATCACCATCGGCTTTAACGCCTATGACTTTGCCATCTTTAGTGATGAGCTCATCGACACGAATACCGCTAATAAATTGGGCACCCACCTCTTCGGCTTTTCCCATCAACCATTGGTCAAAATCACCTCTTAAAACTGTATAGGATTCTTGAACTGGTGTTTGTGCTCGGCCATTATGGTAGTCAAGGGTGACACCGGTATCATCGGTCAAGAAGGTGACTTTTTCTTTAGTGACTTTTCTTTCTACTGGTGCTTCTTTAGCAAAACCGGGAATAATTTTCTCTAGGCTATGCGCATAGAGTCGGCCACCTGTCATGTTTTTGCTTCCGGCAAAGTTGCCGCGTTCAATAACGAGAACATCAGCTCCCTCTTTTGCTAATACATAAGCGGCAACGCATCCAGCAAGCCCGGCACCTACGATAATCGCGTCAAATACATCTTCTGACATACAAATTTACTCTTCACATAATTTGGTTTTTAACACCGGACTTTCTGTGCCCAGTGTTAAATGGGGAGATAAATACGACCCGCTGGTCAATTAGCTTTTAAAGGCGCTGATGAGTGCTGGTACGACCTTATTTAAGTCGCCAACAATTCCGTAGTCTGCATACTGGAAAATGGGGGCGTTTTTATCTTTGTTTACCGCAAGAATTGTCTGTGAACCCAATGCGCCAACCATATGCTGTATCTGTCCAGAAATACCCAGAGCCAGATAAAGTTCTGGTTTTAGCATGACCCCAGAAACACCGATGTAACGCTCACGTTCCATCCATTTTTCTGTTTCGGCAATCGGGCGAGAACAACCCAGTTCTGCACCAATTGCAGCACCGAGTTCGGCAACCATTTGCAGATTCTCTTGTTTGCCAATACCGCTACCGATAGCAATAACGCGTTTTGCCTTACCTAAGTCCACGCTTTCGCCTTGCTTAGCACGGCGCTCGATGCACTTGATAGCAGATTTAGGTTCGATGAATGAAACCGAAACTGCTTCACCCGTTTTTGAAGTGTCAGCTTCGGCGGCTTCGAATACGCCATTTCCGATAGTCACAAGTGCGATGGGTGATACGATTTTCTCTTCACCTATCGCTAGGCCGCCGTAGACCATATGCTTGGCCGTGACACCTTCACCGACTGTGACTTCTGAAGCGTCGTTGACCACACCAGCCTTAAGCTGGACACCTAATTTTGCAGCCAGTGCTTTACCGCGTTTAGTCGCACCTAACAGCATTAAGGTGTGCGTATCGCCATTAGCGATCGCATGGGCCATCGTTTCGGCATAATCTTCAATGATCTTGTTGGCGTCTTTTTCACCCAGGTAATACACATGGGTTGCACCCAATGAGTATGCTGTGGCGATTTCATCTTCAGAGCCAATCACGAAAGCAGACACTTTTTCGCCTAGCTGAACGCCGCCGGCGATAACTTCAGGTAAACGGGAAGCGATATCACTAAATACCCATACATTAGACAGTTTGCTCATCATTTTTTCCCTTAGTTAAGTGCTTTGCGCAGGTATTCTGCAAATTCTGCGACTTGTTTTTCATCATCGCCGTCAATAATGATCTTCTTACGATCAGTTTGTTTTGGTGCCAGTACTGAAACGGATTCAACCAGAACAGGTATTTCAGCAAGCTCGAGATCTTCGATATTTAACTTAGTTACCGGCTTTTTGGATGCGGCTAAAATAGTCTTCATCGATGGGATTGATGGATCGTTAATATCGGCTGAAACAGAAATAACGGCAGGTAAGGTGATCTCAAGCACTTCGACTTCATCGTCTAAGGCTCTTTCAACGGTAAGCTTACCGTCTTGGACTGACACTATTTTACTGACGGCATTGATGGTGGCAACGTCCAGTAACTCACCCAGTTGTAGACCCACTTGTTGCGCGTATAAGTCACCTGAGCCATCACCACAAATAATCAGATCAAAGCCATTTTTCTTTGCGGCAGCCGCTAATACACGGGCAGTCTGATGAGGCAGAGCCTGTTCGAATTTTTCGTCAACGACAACAGTTAGCTCATCGGGTCCGCGAGAGAGGATGTCTTTACGCGCTTTAGGGTTATCTAAAGCCTTGCCGCCTATGCTTAAGGCGGTGATCTTGCATTCTCCAACAAGGGCTTTGATTTCGACCGCAGCTTCTACCGCATTGAGATCAAACTGGTTGATCTTTGGTGCAGCTTTGCTGGTGTCCAGAACACCGTCAGCTTTCACCGAGATATCTTGCTCTTCAGGAACTAATTTGTAACACGTAATAATTTTCATTATGTCTCCAGTTAAGATATTGCATACTTCTAAATTTGATATATGGCTATGTTCTTTATGATTTAACCTATACAACCTCAGAAAATGTCTTGACGGTAAACCGCTGCATACTTATTGTTTTTTGCCAATTCGGCGTAT
>NZ_PJBM01000033.1:0-3611 GCF_002836075.1 Shewanella sp. GutDb-MelDb
TACTACTTATGCATTTGATACGGTTAGCTTTCCGAGTATGGCTTTTTATGAAGATGGGTCTTCTGTTAAAGTAGAAACTGTAAAATTATCAATAATAGAGACTAACCTAAATAAGCGACTTATTACTGGTGCTGAAACTATGCTACTTGGGGAATGTGGTTACTTCTATAAGTAAGTGCTGCATATTAAGCTATATTGATACATTTAAATTGATAACGGTATAAACATCAGTATGCGAGAACTGTATGCAGGAAAAAGATAACACAAGAACCCCGACTGACTCATTATATCTTTGGGAGTGTTAACTTATTTCTGGACAGAAATGAGGTAGGTGATTTGCTCTAACACGGATGGTTCAGATTAGAAAAAGTATCTTCGTTTATTCAAAACCGCTAATTCACTCCGACCAATTCATCCTTAAACGAGTTAGATCAAACGTTTTTTAAAATCCATGACGTATTGTGTGTTCAGTAACGCCATGTTGAAGCGTAAATACTGCAATACCCATATCTCAGCATTGCGCATTCCCCCCCGGACTCAACGCATAGTATAAACGCCACACGTCCGAATCTTTCTTAATCGCTTTGTTCGCTAGCATAGTTTTTATTCAGTTCGCTCATTTCCCTATTTATGCTCTTTAGAAGCCTTGTTACTTCTTTTGACAACAATTGATAATCATCTGTTATTTGCCCTTGACTTTTATTAGCTAAGAAAAATAATTTTTTCGATGCCTGATATATCAAATCAACATGAATATCTGCAGGATTAATGGTATTTACAGAAACCCATCTGTTGATAGACTTTTCGGTTAAACTAAACAATGGCTCATTATAAAGATTGAAACTATTTACAATTTTTACAGCTTCACGCTGAGACTCTATTCTGTTTCTAAACTCACTCATGATTATGATCTTTTTATATTTATCAGAGACTTCATCCAGAGGTCTATTTCTGGAATGCTATTGATTGCGATGCTTATCTGTACATCAGTAAGGTTTGGACCTACTCCTCTTGTAGAGAGTATCCTCGCGGCCTCGAGAATACGGTATTGTTGATCTTGAATGGAAATACTGAACTCATCTAAGTTTAAGCTAGAGTGCCTTGAAAAATCGGGATACTCTAATTTTGCTAGCGAGTAACATGTAGAGAAATTTCTAATTGCTAAAAATATGGTAGAAAGATCAAATACCTGTGACAATGAAGATTCTTGTAAGGAGTTGCATGCGGAATGGAATATTTCGTAAAACTTCTTACAGTCAGCGTCGCCGTTGGTATACTTATTAGGACAGCCCAAATCTTGTAAGTAGTTGGATCCTTCCTTAGAAAAAACCAACTTCGATTCTAGATGTAAGTGCCACGCAAAAGGATTACCTTGTTCCCATAACTCTTTTATACGTTCGTACGAATATATTGAATAATCTGAAGGGTTAATATTATTCGATTGCTCACTGATTATAGCTAGCATGTCGATATCTGAGCCAAGATCAATTTCGCCTCTACACACGGATCCGAAAGCATAAATGTGCAAAATTATCTCCTGTTAAATCTCTTAATGATAATAGACATAAAGAAGCCGAACATGATCAGCCTAGTAGCAAATACTAAAGCCAAGAAAGAGCCAGGATAGTTTTCTGAATCATTTACTCCAAACAGAATTTGCGGTGATTTTACAAATGAAAGCAAATAGTTGCTGACTAAGTTTGCGTCACCAAACTTAAAAACATCATATAGCGTAATCATACATAACACTAAAAATACTGCTCGAAATAGCTTGTAAGCACTTTCGCCATTGCCCCATATGAAATCAAGAAACTTAAATTCCACCCATTCAGTGAACAATGTAATCCTAGCTAACCCTTTATACTTCTTTCTGTAGTAAGGTTCTTTTGAGGCCCATGCCTTGTATAAATGGTCTTCTGTTGCTTTTAATTCTATGCTTATCGCCTTATTCGCAGCTTTTGCATCACCAAGTTGCTGATAATTGGTCCTTAAAGATCTTGCAAACTTAAGTTTAAGATTTTCCGTTCTTGGACAGCTTGTGAGCAAAATATCTGTATCTACTTGGGTTTTTTCAAACGTCGCATAATCAAATGAGCATCCACTGAACGCCGAGCCAAGTAAGTTACTATTGAGGAATCTGCAACCCGTAAAATCACAAGACTCAAATTTACAGTTTCTCAAGTATGCAGCATCAAAAATGCAGTATTTAAAATCAACATTTCGAAACACGACATCTTTCGCAACAAGTCGAGTAAATAACTTGTTCACATAGCTTTCTCCGCTCTCCTCGTCTGTAAATTTTTTGTCGGTAAGAGTCTCTCTTTGGCTGTCTTCTAGCATATTACTTTAACTCTCATACAAAGGTGCGCCCCGTGATGTCTAATGCCGCATTAAGGGATAAACAACGCCCAGCATGGGCATGATCTAATGAGGTGAAAATCCTCTGTAGGAAGGTCACCATTAAATAACGTGCTGTTATTAAACGTTAACTACTAGCGAATGGCAAGGGCTTATCCGCGAGGATTGGTCCAGAGGAGGCCGCTAGCACTTATTGTTGCAAAGAGTGCGAGCTAATGAACAAGAACATCATATGAGGCGTAGGCTAGAGGTGAGTTGGCACAAGACGACGAAACCACGTGATCTAATGGCCACCGTAAATGATGCAACTGTGCAAAGAAAGTTCATGTTCCTGCTTACCAATAAAGAGTGGGAAGATCTGCTTAACACGCGATCGGTCATTAACCAGTAAGGCTCTGGTTTATAAGTGCCTTGGCTTTTCAATTTCATCGACTGAAAAGAGCGAACCAGATGGAAACCGATAGCGCATCCCGAGGTAATTTGATATGTGATTAAGCAGAAGTCAGCAGACGGCATAGTGCCCAACGCTCATCGTAATGGTTGGGATATGGTGAAGGCCTAAACTTGAGGACCTGTGAGGAGTCTGTGCAACTCAATATTCCATGCCCGACCGGGATTAAGGGGTATTGGCGTTGAGAATATAGCAACCAGCACTGGAGTAAGTCGGAGCTAATCGGCCAATTTATTCTAAACATCTTTGGGAACCGCCCTGTGCGGAGCCGCATGCAGGGTGGTGTGGGTGCTGGAGGCTAGACACCTCCGGCTACCCGCTTAGGTTTATCTCAACCGCCAGTTTGAATTCATTATTTTATAGTCATATAAATTTTGACCATTTTTAAGCGGAATTTCACGAAGTTGATTCAATGGAGCGTTTGAGTCAATATGTCGAATAAACTCTGGGGCAAGTTCAATTTTATAATTATCATTATTTGTTAACTTAATTCTTCTTTCATCATGGTCAGCCAAGGAGATTGTAAAATTAGTCGTTGCAGTTGAGTAGCCGTCATAAAGCTCCGCTACCCCTCCTGCAAAGTCAGATAGGCGAGTAGGAATATCATTGCGAGATATCTCTAAGCGCAAGTTAACTTGTGTATCTAGTCCTATAGTTTCAGACTTTACGGTGTGCAAAATATATTTTTTCAAAATCCTACCTTAATTAAAATTGATTATGTAACAGAGCAAAGCTTAACTAACTGTTTTAGTCGTGTTTAAGTTCCTTGCTAGGCGAAATGCTGTAACCCATACTTTTTACT
>NZ_PJBM01000034.1:0-3448 GCF_002836075.1 Shewanella sp. GutDb-MelDb
TCTAACCCGTTTATGCCCTTTATTAGTTACGTTGGTCGTTTAGTTCAATATGTAAAATATAATGTAGGCATACTTTTGTAATGTAAAACTTCTATATAGCTGGTCAATACACTACGTTGCTGTTAGCGATTAATATCAATACTCGCCGCGGCACTAGCCATTTGCTGTTGTAACGTCGCGTGGTTGCTTGCACTGAAGTTGATATGGCCAAGCTTACGATTCGGTTTAGGTTGTTTGTTGTACCAATGCAAACTAGAGCTGGCGGTAAGGCTATTCATGGGAGGGTTATTAGTGCCTAAAAGGTTGAGCATACCAACATTCCCTTGCACTTCTGTGTTACCCAACGGCAACCCGGCAATAGCACGAATATGGTTTTCAAATTGACAAGTTTGACCACCAAGTTGGGTCCAATGGCCACTATTATGTACCCTTGGTGCTAGCTCGTTGACTAGTAATTCCCCATTTATCACAAACAACTCAATGGCTAACACGCCGACATAATCAAGATGCTTAACGAGACGGCTAAAATAGTCTTCAGCGGCGTTGGTCATTGCAGGGCTAACTTTTTGAGCCGGAGCCATAGAAGCTAATAAAATGCCTTTGTCGTGCTGATTTTCGGTGAGAGGATAGCAGCGAATGTTACCTCGTACGTCTCTGGCACCTATAATCGACACTTCACGCTCAAAATGAACAAACTGCTCAGCAAGATAGGAGTCCGGTGCTATCTTGGGGGAGGCATTGACTAAATCGTCTCTATTGCGGATGACCCATTGATTTTTGCCATCATAACCCTCCTCAAGTGATTTGATCACCAAAGGAAAGCCCAGTCTTTCACCCAGTGAGCTTACAGCTTGTCCGTGGGAAAAGTCAGCGCATGGAATGTTCAGCTCACGAAGTAACTGCTTCTGCTTAATGCGGCTTTTGCATTTTGCAACACTGTCAACGTTCGGATGAGTAGTGCAATAAAGTGCTAGCCCTCGCAGCAAGGACAGCTCCACCTGCTCTTTTTCTACGCTAACGACATCTGGGCGACCCAAAGATTGATATAACTGACCAATATTATCACCTGTTTGCCAGATAACCACGCTGCCTAACCCGTCGACACATGCGGTGTCGCTGTCTGAAGCATTGTCGTTAACAAAACTGAAATTTATTCCCAACGGCATGCCAGCTAGCGCTATCATTCTTGCTAGTTGGCCACAACCAATAATTGCGATGTGCATTACTCTACCTCCACTGGCACATTGGCTGTTTGCTTCGCACGCCAGTGACATAAGCGTTCGGTAAGTGCTTTATCACCAAGAGCTAAAATTTGCACCGCCATTAAGCCTGCATTGTAAGCACCTGGATCGCCAATTGCCTGAGTCGCTACCGCGACACCTTTTGGCATTTGCACTATAGATAGCAAGCTGTCCATGCCTTTTAACGCTTTACTCGATACTGGTACGGCAATCACTGGCAGGTGAGTCATAGCCGCGGTCATTCCGGGGAGGTGCGCAGCGCCGCCAGCACCAGCAATGATCACCTTTACACCGTTGTTTGCTGCTTGCTTACTAAACTCAATTAAACGCTCTGGTGTACGATGAGCCGATACCACCTGCGCATCAAACTCTACCTCTAATGCTTCTAACACTGTGGTAGCATTTTTCATGGTTGGCCAGTCACTTTGAGAGCCCATAATAATCGCGACTTTTGCTTGTGTCATAATTGCCTCATAATTTTAATTAGTTAACCAAAATGTGAACAACGCGTAGGTTGGAATACCAACTAACACATTAAACGGGAATGTGATTGCCAGTGAATAAGTAATAGATAAGCTTTGATTCGCTTTGGGGACGGCCACCCGCATCGCTGCGGGTACTGCAATATATGATGCACTTCCACCTAGCACGCCAAGTAGGGTTGCTCCGCCAAAGCTCAGCTCCATCTGTACGCCGAGTAGGCAGCCTAAAAATCCCCCGACCAAGGGCATTGCTACACCAAAAGACAACATAAAGTTACCCATCTGCTTTAAATCTTTTATACGGCTGGCAGCCAACATCCCCATCTCGAGTAAAAAGAGTGCTAGTACGCCATGGAATAACTCAAAAAACAGTGGTGTGACGGTGCTCACTCGACCCGCGCCCCAGTAACCTATCAGCAGCGCACCGACCATGATCACTAGGCTTTGATTACAAAACACTTCATGCAGTAGCGCTCGCCATTTAATTTTTTCACCAGCTTGCTGGGCAAGCCCAATGCCGACGATAATAGCGGGGATCTCTAGTAGCACCACAAATAGTGGGAAATAGGCTTCGTACTCGATATTTTGCGATTCTAGAAACGACACTGCCACTGCATAAGTACCAATACTGACCGAACCATAGTGTGCAGCTATCGACGCTGAATCTTGTTTATTTAACTGACCGACAAATCTCAATACAGGAAAGGCAATCAAGGGAATGAGCAACCCCAAGCCAATCACCCATAACGATTGTGGTAATAGTTGTGCATTGCCATATTCTGCTAATGCAACACCGCCCTTAAGGCCAATAGCAATTAATAGAAACAAGGTTAATGACTGATATAATGCCTTAGGAAATTGAATATTGGCTTTCACTAAGGTTGCCAGCACACCTAAGATGAAAAAGGCGATAGTGATATCTAACTGCATCTTAGTGTCCCTTAAGGGGAGGTGAGCCAACTTTTGCATTTAGCAGCTGAGAAACTCGGTATTGGCGAACCCGTTTTGATATCAATGACAGGCAGATTAGTGCGGCAATACCAACACCAACACTTAAAAGCCCTAGGCTAGGCTGCCCTTGCGCTAATCCAGTCAATGCAATGGTGCAAATTATCGCAGCGGTAAATAAACCAAATAACGCTTGTTTATCTTGTAACACGTTCTGCTTTACTTGCTTCATACTGACTCCAGCATTCATTGAGGGTCACAAACTGACCTTGGCTTTATGCTGTGCAGTGTGCCAAAAAATGTTTATATATAAAAATAGATGTTTATGTGTTTTTATATAGATAAAAATCTATATAAGGTAAACAATGTCACTACGCTTACAAGCCCATATGGGCACGCTCAGACAATTAGAGATCTTATTAGCAGTGTATGATTGCGGTACGGTAGGCGGCGCTGCGCAAAATTTGCACCTCACTCAGCCGACCATTTCAATGCAGCTTAAGAAGCTCGCCGATGTCATTGGCTTACCGCTATACAATGTAATAGGTCGTAAATTGGTATTTACAGAAGCAGGGCTAGAAGTGGTTAAAACTGCCACCGAAGTGCTAGACAGTTTTGCCAAACTTGAAAGTTCCTTGTCTGACTTAGGGGAACTAAAGTCGGGAACGTTGCGTCTTGCGGTAGTGACAACCTCTAAGTATTTTATTCCCCATTTGTTAGGCCCGTTTTGCGAGCGTTACCCAAATGTTGGCGTACAGCTTAATATCGGCAACCGCC
>NZ_PJBM01000035.1:0-3342 GCF_002836075.1 Shewanella sp. GutDb-MelDb
AAAAATTGAGTTCTAAACACTTAAACATTAAGTGTCTTGGCTTATTGCGTCGCAGCAATAAGTGAAAAATTCTAATTTTGGCGAAAGTAGAAACCATTAGTTATGATACGGCTGTTTTAAGCTTACCCGCTTGAAACAACGAGTATTTCTCATAGAGACTTATTTGGGTTGTATGGTTAAGTGACTAAGCGTATATGGTGGATGCCTTGGCAGTCAGAGGCGATGAAGGACGTAGTAACTTGCGATAAGCGTTGGCGAGCTAGTAACAAGCATTTGAGCTAACGATTTCCGAATGGGGAAACCCACATGCATAAGCATGTATCATTAACTGAATTCATAGGTTAATGAGGCAAACCCGGGGAACTGAAACATCTAAGTACCCGGAGGAAAAGAAATCAACCGAGATTCCCCTAGTAGCGGCGAGCGAACGGGGATTAGCCCTTAAGCGTAGAGGGTGTTAGTGGAATGTGTTGGAAAGCACAGCGGCACAGGGTGATAGCCCCGTACATGAAAACTAACTTTACGTGAAAACGAGTAGGACGGGACACGTGACATCTTGTCTGAACATGGGGGGACCATCCTCCAAGGCTAAATACTCCTGACTGACCGATAGTGAACCAGTACCGTGAGGGAAAGGCGAAAAGAACCCCTGTGAGGGGAGTGAAATAGAACCTGAAACCGTATACGTACAAGCAGTGGGAGCGGTTCTTGAGACCGTGACTGCGTACCTTTTGTATAATGGGTCAGCGACTTACATTTTGTAGCGAGGTTAAGCGAATAGCGGAGCCGTAGGGAAACCGAGTGTTAACTGCGCGTTTAGTTGCAAGGTGTAGACCCGAAACCCGGTGATCTAGCCATGGGCAGGTTGAAGGTTGAGTAACATCAACTGGAGGACCGAACCGACTTATGTTGAAAAATGAGCGGATGACTTGTGGCTGGGGGTGAAAGGCCAATCAAACCGGGAGATATCTGGTTCTCCTCGAAAGCTATTTAGGTAGCGCCTCGAGCGAATACCATTGGGGGTAGAGCACTGTTAAGGCTAGGGGGTCATCCCGACTTACCAACCCTTTGCAAACTCCGAATACCAATGAGTACTACTCGGGAGACACACGGCGGGTGCTAACGTCCGTCGTGAAAAGGGAAACAACCCAGACCATCAGCTAAGGTCCCAAAGTTATTGCTAAGTGGGAAACGATGTGGGAAGGCTTAGACAGCTAGGATGTTGGCTTAGAAGCAGCCATCATTTAAAGAAAGCGTAATAGCTCACTAGTCGAGTCGGCCTGCGCGGAAGATTTAACGGGGCTAAGCAATACACCGAAGCTATGGGTACTAGTGTTTACACTAGTGCGGTAGAGGAGCGTTCTGTAAGCCGTTGAAGGTGAAGGGGTAACCCACGCTGGAGGTATCAGAAGTGCGAATGCTGACATGAGTAACGATAAAGGGAGTGAAAAACTCCCTCGCCGAAAGACCAAGGGTTCCTGTCCAATGTTAATCAGGGCAGGGTGAGTCGACTCCTAAGGCGAGGCCGAAAGGCGTAGTCGATGGGAAACAGGTTAATATTCCTGTACTTCTGCTAACTGCGATGGAGAGACGGAGAAGGCTAGGCTAGCGCGGCGTTGGTTGTCCGCGTTTAAGGTTGTAGGTTGTATTCTTAGGCAAATCCGGGAATACGCATTTAATTGCAAGACTGAGGACTGATGACGAGTCACTAAGGTGATGAAGTAGTTGATGCCATGCTTCCAGGAAAATCTTCTAAGCTTCAGGTTAGTAGGAATCGTACCCCAAACCGACACAGGTGGTTGGGTAGAGAATACCAAGGCGCTTGAGAGAACTCGGCTGAAGGAACTAGGCAAAATGGTACCGTAACTTCGGGAGAAGGTACGCTGCCGACGGTGATAGGACTTGCTCCTTAAGCTGTTGGCAGTCGCAGATACCAGGTGGCTGCAACTGTTTATCAAAAACACAGTACTGTGCAAACTCGCAAGAGGAAGTATACGGTATGACGCCTGCCCGGTGCCGGAAGGTTAATTGATTGGGTTATCTTCGGAGAAGCTCATGATCGAAGCCCCGGTAAACGGCGGCCGTAACTATAACGGTCCTAAGGTAGCGAAATTCCTTGTCGGGTAAGTTCCGACCTGCACGAATGGCGTAATGATGGCCACGCTGTCTCCAGCCGAGACTCAGTGAAGTTGAAATTGCGGTGAAGATGCCGTATACCCGCGGCTAGACGGAAAGACCCCGTGCACCTTTACTATAGCTTGGCACTGAACATTGAACCTACATGTGTAGGATAGGTGGGAGACTTTGAAGCATTGTCGCTAGATGATGTGGAGTCAACCTTGAAATACCACCCTTGTAGTTTTGATGTTCTAACCGCGGCCCCTGAATCGGGGTTCGGGACAGTGCCTGGTGGGTAGTTTGACTGGGGCGGTCTCCTCCCAAAGAGTAACGGAGGAGCACGAAGGTTGGCTAAGTACGGTCGGACATCGTACGGTTAGTGCAATGGCATAAGCCAGCTTAACTGCGAGACATACACGTCGAGCAGGTACGAAAGTAGGTCATAGTGATCCGGTGGTTCTGTATGGAAGGGCCATCGCTCAACGGATAAAAGGTACGCCGGGGATAACAGGCTGATACCGCCCAAGAGTTCATATCGACGGCGGTGTTTGGCACCTCGATGTCGGCTCATCACATCCTGGGGCTGAAGTCGGTCCCAAGGGTATGGCTGTTCGCCATTTAAAGTGGTACGCGAGCTGGGTTCAGAACGTCGTGAGACAGTTCGGTCCCTATCTGCCGTGGGCGTTGGATGATTGAAGGAAGCTGCTCCTAGTACGAGAGGACCGGAGTGGACGAACCGCTGGTGTTCGGGTTGTTATGCCAATAGCATTGCCCGGTAGCTACGTTCGGAATCGATAACCGCTGAAAGCATCTAAGCGGGAAGCGAGTCCTAAGATGAGTCATCCCTAGGAATTTAATTCCTCTAAAGAGCCGTTCGAGACTAGGACGTTGATAGGCAAGGTGTGTAAGCGTTGTGAGGCGTTGAGCTAACTTGTACTAATGACTCGTGAGGCTTAACCATACAACCCTGATGGGTTTTGTATGAGACTGATGTTTTTACAAAACACCAGAGTTAGAATAAGCACTTAATGTGGTGTTGAACTCAATAATAAATTTCGATTTACTTGCGATAGCGAGTAACAGCTTTTCGAATTCCAAATTTGTCTGGAGACCATAGAGCTGTGGCCCCACCTGATCCCATTCCGAACTCAGAAGTGAAACACAGTATCGCCGATGGTAGTGTGGGGTTTCCCCATGTGAGAGTAGGTCATTTCCAGGCGCCTA
>NZ_PJBM01000036.1:0-3331 GCF_002836075.1 Shewanella sp. GutDb-MelDb
AAAAAAAAAAAAAAAAAAAAAAAAAAAAGAAAAAAAAAAAAAAAAAAAAAAAAAAAAAAAAGAAAAAGAAAAAAAAAAAAAAAAAAAAAAAAAAAAAAAAAAAAGAAAAAAAAAAAAAAGAAAAAAAAAGAAAAAAAAAAAAAAAAAATAGTCGGCAGCGTAAGATGAGTATAAGAGAAAGAGGTTAAACTTGATCGTGGCCCATTGTTTTGTTTATCAAATGGAAGCATAACATTGCGGTGATTACCGTTAGTAGACCTGTTCCAGCGAGTAGCTACAACATCATTGGACAAAGTGCTGTAACACATTCCAAAAATGGAATTGAGATACACAGTGAGAATGAAGCGTAACTTGTCTTGAATAACGGTAAAGGCTGCGCGAGGAAAACTAGCTGGAAATAACATATGACGTATAAGTAACAGCGTTTGATAGGAGCAACTAATGACAATCACAGCTCTTAATAAAAAAGAGCTGTTGGCATTATGATTCGCAGCGTGCTTAGTCAAATCGCGGAGTGGGTTATTCCCTTTAATAGCGGGTTTGTATGAGAGCGTTCTGGCTAATTAATTCTTTTTTTGCATAACGCTTCGTCAATGATCTCAATATTTTGATCAATATAACTAAGTAAGATTGATTTTTCTGTATTGCCAAGTAGTGAGTCTAATACAATTCGATGTAGCTCTAATGATTCTGATTTATGAGTGAGCAGGATAAGCGATGAGGCATTTACACTATTCAAAGCACGTTTCAATAATGCAGCCTGGGTCAGTTTCATTGACGTTTTTACAGTATCCGTTAACATTGCTAATCTTTCGTCATTAACAATTTGTGCCGCTAGTCCTGTGTGTTGCAATTGATTCTGTTGTGTAAAGTACATATGTCACCCTTCATCATAAATGGAATAAAAACCACCTTTGATATGGATTATATGTGCCTCTAGCTGTATCCGTGCTGAATGGGCGAACCGAATACACTCATAATTTTCACTCGAAAAACCATCGCTAACAGCGTTTAAAGGGCACAGTTCAGTGCGTATTCAATCAAATATGGAAGCTCGATGACTTCCATATTGAGTAGCATAATGCACAATACGCAACACTGAATATCCGAGATATGACGCTGTAGAATCTTGTACAACTGAAAATGAATTAGCTACGCTTTATTCTAACGACTTTAAAAACATCTATCTCAAAGCCTGCAATACCTTCAGTTCCGCTGTAGTACGTCATGTTAACGTTGGCATCCTTAAGACTTTTGTACTTCTTCCGTCTTTTGAATTTGAAAGGCGTATCACAACCTTCAATCATTACAGTGTGCAAAACCCATTCCTCTTTCTCTCTTTGAATATGCGATAGAACCTTCACATCCTCAGAGTGGGTAAGTTCATCGTGGTTCTCTAACATTTTATCAACAGGATGCTTCTTCACTAACGGTTCCTCAAAAAATTGTAATCTATAAAGGTAGCACAGCTACATAAAACCAGCTGACTTTGGTTATAAAAATCTATCTCGTAGCCAACCATAATGATAGTAGCCCCATTGTCCTACGCGTCTAAATTTAGGCAACGGGAATTTAGGCAGCTCATTATCATACAAAGGTAAACTGGGGACTTTATGACCCGTAATCTGTTGCGCCAATCGAAAAGCGGCTTGCGTACTAAATGATACACCAGAACCGCAGTATCCTAGACTATAACCCACGCTATTATGACAAAAAACATGCGGCATATCATCTAAAGTTGCAGCTATCCATCCAGTCCAGTTATATGCAATCGACTTATTTGCTAACGAGGGGAAGCATTGTGTCATCGCAATCTTTAATCGGCGTTGAAAGACAGCGTCGTATGCATCCCTCCCCCATATTGCGCCTCGCCCCCCAAACAGTAAGCGATTATCAGGCAATAGTCGATAATAGTACTTTAGAATACGCGTATCCATGGTGACTTGATGTGTTTTCAAACCACAAGTAACCAACTCATCTTCCGTTAATGGTTCCGTGACTATCACATTACTTAATATAGGAAGAAATCGATTATCGATGCGAGGGTTAAATTCATTTGGAGTATAGGCATTACCCGCGGTAATGACTTTATTGACCCTTAACTCACCCTCTGACGTGATTAAACGATGTTTTCCATTTTCCTCTATCCAGCCTTCAACACAACTATGCTCACAAAGCGTTACACTCTGTTTATTTAGCAATGACTTATAACCCAAAAGCAGCTTTAGTGGATTGACACCAAATCCATCTTCAAGTCGTAATGCGCCATAAGCTTGGTGATGATCCATGTACTCATTTTTAAGTGTTGACGCATCTATGAATTGGGCATCTTCACCGAGATGTGTTGATATAAATGAAGCTGTATCTCTTAACTGCGTCAGTGCTTTGGGGTTATGCGCGACTTTAATGTACCCCTTAGGTTGTGGGTCACATTTGATATCATAGTCTTGAATTAGCCCGTCTACGCGCTCAACGGCTTGGCTAAATTCGTTATAGATGCCCTTCGCTGTATTCAAGTCCCAACGTTTGGCCATTTGAGAATAACCTAAACGGCCAGCCCCTTTTAGAACAAAGCCAGCATTGCGAGCGCTTGCGCCAAAACCAACCTGATTTGCCTCGAGGACACATACATCTACATTATAGCGTTCTGCCAAATAATGCGCCGTTAGTAGGCCTGTGTACCCGCCACCGATAATAGCAACGTCTGCAGTTTGACTGCCACGGAGACTTTTATTTGCCTCACCTAAAGACACAGTACTAGCCCAATATGAATCGCAGGGACTTAGGTTCGCTGGTGACTTATGTTTTAAAGGATCAAATATTCTGCTATTCATAATAAGGCTTTTTAACGTATTCAAAAGAGTTTGTTATTAGAAAATGAGTAGCATTTCACATGCAACGCAGTGACAGCTAGGTCCACAAAGCACGCAATTATAATCTGGGTGCTCAAGGGTATTATTCCAACGATCAGGATGTTCTTTTATCAGTACACCGCCAGCCTTGGTAAAATAGCGAACAGCTGAATTATGCGGGCTTTGTTGCCACAAATGACTCACACCCGCGATTGCACCTTGCTGTTTTAGTGCGCCAATAGCAGCATTAAGTAACAAACCACCAATACCCTTGCCGCGAGCATCAGATGCTACGGTGTTGCATTTAAAGTAGCCAACTTGAGATTGATCTACTCCCCAACGATTTGGTGTACACCACAGGTCGATAGGCCATTGACCAGCGGCATACGTTAATCTAAAGCCCAATAGTCGGCCAGATTCAATGGCAACAAAACAACTGTTGATGCCGTTACTATTGCCTTTATCTACAATGCTTTGTA
>NZ_PJBM01000037.1:0-3261 GCF_002836075.1 Shewanella sp. GutDb-MelDb
AATCGGCATAAGCCTGTGCAGTATCTTCAAGCTCATCTAGCTTTGATAATGCCTCAGCCGCTTGTTCAGGGTTGTTACGAATGGCTCCGCGGAAGTAAATCCCACTAACACTGCTACGTGCAGACAGCAGTTGGTCAACTAATTCAGGAAACCCATCAGGATCAAGTTCGGCAATCGTCTCAAGAATATTGAGTCCCGACGTTTCCCAATAATTATTCACTCGGGTAGGTTTTCCGTGTTGAATGGTTAACCACCCATCACGTGCTAATCGTTGCAGCACTTCTCTTAGTGTTGTGCGGGTTACACCGATTAACTCTGACAACTCACGTTCAGCTGGCAAGATAGAGCCAGGGGGAAATTTATTGTCCCAAATGGATCGCACAATATATTTCTCTGCAAAACTTGCAGGACCTTTGGCATTAATGATCATCAGCCTACTTTATCCAAATGTTAGTATTATTCTAATACTGATCATACCAGAGCTATCTAAAATGGGAACCTAAACAAGAGTATTAGACAAGCTCGATAAGTCAAAACCTAATAAAACGTTCAAAAAACCTTCGTATAGTGAGTTTTAAAGGATTTTTTTTGATTTAGGTAGCCCTTTAGGTAATCAATGCTTTTTAAGTTGGCCAAAAGGTTTTACCTTTAGCATCGGCAGATTTATTAGTAACAACAAATCTAAGCGTTTCTTGTTATTATCAAACTATAAAAATATAAGAGTGAGGATTCCATGCCTGTGACTATGAGTCAGGCGTTTCTTGATAACTTCTTAGGCAATTCGCCAAAGTGGTTCAAATTCGCAATATTATCGTTTCTAGTGATCAACCCAGTTGTTTTTTATATTAATCCGTTTGTTGCGGGTTGGCTGCTGGTCTTAGAATTTATCTTTACCCTTGCTATGGCGCTTAAATGCTATCCTTTACAACCTGGTGGATTGCTTGCTATCGAAGCCGTGATTATCGGCATGACATCCCCCAGTCAAGTACTGCATGAAATTGAAGCAAATCTAGAAGTATTGCTGTTACTGATATTTATGGTTGCGGGCATTTACTTCATGAAGCAGCTACTGCTGTTTGCCTTTACTAAAATGATTACCAAGGTACGATCTAAAGTCGCCGTGTCCATCATGTTTTGTGTTGCATCTGCTTTTTTATCAGCATTTCTAGACGCACTAACAGTGATCGCAGTCATTATCGCTGTCGCGGTAGGTTTCTATTCGATTTACCACAAAGTGGCATCGGGCAAAAACTTTAATGATAACCATGACCATACTAACGATGGCAAAAACCAGTTGTGTGAAGAGGAGCTAGAAGCCTTTAGAGGCTTTCTACGTAACTTACTTATGCACGCGGGAGTGGGTACTGCATTAGGCGGCGTTTGCACCATGGTGGGCGAACCACAGAACCTCATTATTGCTGCTCAGGCAAATTGGCAGTTCGCTGAATTCGCATTGCGTATGTCTCCTGTGACTGTGCCTGTTTTCATTGCGGGTATTCTGACTTGTTACCTTGTCGAAAAGTTTAAAGTTTTTGATTATGGTAAGCAGTTACCCGATGCAGTGCATAAGATTTTATCTGACTATGCGGCTCACGAAGATACTCATCGTACTAATCACGATAAGATGAAGTTGGTCGTTCAAGCACTTGTAGGTGTTTGGTTAATTTTGGGATTAGCGCTGCACTTGGCATCGGTTGGTTTAATTGGCCTATCGGTTATCATTTTGACCACCGCATTTAATGGTGTGACAAATGAGCACGCTCTCGGAAAAGCATTTGAAGAAGCGTTGCCGTTTACTGCGCTATTAGCCGTTTTCTTTGCCATTGTCGGTGTGATTATCGATCAACATCTTTTCGCACCAGTTATTCAATGGGCGCTAAGTTACGAAGGCAGCACCCAGTTAGTTATTTTCTATATAGCCAACGGTCTGCTTTCAATGGTGAGCGATAACGTGTTTGTCGGCACCGTATATATCAATGAAGTGAAAGCGGCATTGCTTGATGGTCAAATCACAAGAGATCAGTTTGATCTTCTGGCCGTTGCGATTAACACCGGAACTAACCTTCCGTCGGTAGCGACGCCCAATGGTCAGGCCGCATTCCTGTTTCTCCTCACTTCAGCTATCGCTCCTCTCATTCGTCTGTCTTACGGGCGTATGGTGTGGATGGCATTACCTTATACGATTGTGTTATCTATCGTGGGTATACTTGCGATACAGTTTGGAGGGTTAGAACAGATGACCCAATATTTCTACGATACTGGAATACTGATCCATCACACAGTTCAAGATGTAGGCAATAGTGCTGTATCAGCACATTGATAATGCAGTAACTGAACTATTTTAATAATAGTTAGTCATATAAAACGCCCTAATCAGGGCGTTTTTTATTTGTAATGGAGACATTGTCCTTGAATGCACTAACCCGTTTTGCCCAATCAAAAGCCGCTTGGCTTACGCTTGCAGCGACCGCTCTTTCATTAGAGTTAACAGCACTATTTTTTCAACATATCATGAAGCTCGATCCCTGTGTGATGTGCGTCTATCAAAGATTAGCCCTATTCGGCATTTTGTTTGCTGCGGTTTTAGGTTTAGCTGGTTATCAATCTCGCATCGCCAGATTAGCTGCTATGGGTATTTGGGGCGTAAGTGCCGGCTGGGGACTGAAACTGGCACTCGAATTAGTGGACATGCAAACTAACCCTTCGCCATTTGCAACCTGTTCATTTCTACCTGAGTTTCCAACCTGGATGCCACTGCATGAATGGCTGCCATCGGTGTTTATGCCAACAGGAATGTGTTCAGATATTCCCTGGGAAATGATGGGTGTGACAATGGGACAATGGATGATTGTTGCATTTTCAGTTTACCTCGTTGCCTGGTTAATCTTTGTTATACCTGCTTTACGGTCAAAGAAGTAGACACTCCTAGGTTGCAAATGTGTTGCATTAACAACTAACCAGCCAACATATTTGCCCTTGATATACAGTGATTAACTCATCCGAGCTTTCTATGAGCTCGGGTTTTATCTATTTTGAATTCATTTTCGATGACATAAAGATCAATGCGCTTTAGTTCCCCCCTCCCTCACCACTCTAGACAAACAATGATAAAGCATCGCGTTAACGCTTCGGTCTATCCCCCTCTGCATTGTTAGGGTCTCAAAGTGTAAAACAATGACCGATTACGGATCATTTATTTAAATAAAAACACGTTATTACAATATTATTCTCATCTGCAACTATTGCAATTGCAACTATTTC
>NZ_PJBM01000038.1:0-3240 GCF_002836075.1 Shewanella sp. GutDb-MelDb
ACATCGTTATCTAATACATTGCCAGTAGCAACGCTGTCTTCGTCGATAGTTTGGCTGTCGTTGGCTAATAGACTGACGTCATCAACAGGCGTGACTTCAAGGGTCAGTGTTGCTGTTGAGCCTGTATTGGTGGTGTATGTAATGACAGGAACGCTGCCATTCCAGTTATCATTTGGAGTGAAGGTGTAAGAGCCATCTTCATTGATAACTAAAGATCCGCCATCGAGTTCTACCGTGGTACCAGCAGTAAGGCTTTGACCGTTAACTTCAAAACTCACGACGGTAAGAGCGTCATCACCATCTGCATCATTATCGAGGACGTTTCCGGTAGCGATACCATCTTCAGTAATTGAATTACTATCATTGACTAATATAGAGGGGATATTATCAACACTAAGATCGATATCTCTTGTTTCTGTAAACTGAGCCTGGTCAGCGCCAGCAGTGGTAAAACCTGACGCTGCAATGGTTTCGTTTGCACTTCTTGAGACTGAGAGGAAACCTGAACTTCCTCCATTACCTCCATTGCTATTACCTGCTGCTGTATCAGGCCCCTCAGTTGGGTCTTCGCCAGATGCGATAAGGGCTTGAATTTCTGCAATCTCATCTAAAGCAGTATCACTTGAAACATTTTCTTCAGCAGGGCTAGCTGATAGGGAATTAGTCATTTCAGTATTTGATGATATAAGGCTGCCATCGTCAAACTGAATTTCAACAAAGCTATCTTCAGGCACAGATAAGAGAGTACCTTCAGGGATCAATTCACCTACCGCCACTTGTTTTTCTGTACCATTTACGGTGGCAGTTACTGTGCCTGTAAGGTTTTGAATATGACCAGCCTGTGTTGTTATAATCGACTTCATTGTCTTGCTCCCAACTGTAAACAGTATTAACTACACTTTTTTACAGCTTAAATGTTTCAAAAAAACTACCCCTGATTAACGAATGTTATAGAAGCAATCGTT
Source organism: Shewanella sp. GutDb-MelDb (assembly GCF_002836075.1). Taxonomy (NCBI): domain Bacteria; kingdom Pseudomonadati; phylum Pseudomonadota; class Gammaproteobacteria; order Alteromonadales; family Shewanellaceae; genus Shewanella; species Shewanella sp. GutDb-MelDb. Next base: position 966 of record NZ_PJBM01000038.1, read on the forward strand.
ATTGGTCAATTTTTTGACGCTTTATGTTGTGTAAATTGATTGTGATTGAGTATTATTCGAAAGGGTTAGTAGTGCAAGAACAGAAAAAGGCCACTAGATATAGTGGCCTTGTTAGATAACGGATGAACCGAACTGACTAATTAAAACTTTTGACTGAATATTAAGGAATGATATTCCCTTGGTCGATTTGTTCATATGGAGGGATGAAAGTATCGTTCGGATCGACAATTAGAGCCTCATCAGCGATGAGTCCTGCAATAATTACAGATTCGTCGGAACTGCCATAAATACTCGATAGATTGATACCATCTAAGATGATAGTCACTCCGTCTCCACCTGCTATTCCGTCGGCATCAATAATGATGGTGGTATTGCCACCGGTAAAATCAAAGGAGAAGAAATCTTCTAAGTTTCCGCTTTCCTCTCCAACTAATAATCCGCTTAGGTCGAGTACATCGATTTCGTTGTTGAAGTTGTAAACGTTATCAATGCTACCATCAGCACTATCGAGTTCCCAAACGAAGAAATCTCGCTCACCATCATCAACGCCATTGAGTGCACCACCGTCCAAACTATCACTACCTTGGCCCCCAGAGAGATAATCTCTACCTATCCCTCCTACTAAGGTGTCACTGCCTGTGCCGCCGATGAGAATATCATTGCCTTCACCACCTTCAATATCGTCATTGCCAGAGCCCCCAATGAGTTCGTCATTACCAGCAAGACCTTTTAAGATATCAATGCCTTCGCGGCCGAAAATACGGTCGTCTAAATTGGCCCCTGTAAGCGAGTCAGAATTGGTACTACCAAATAGCAGATTATTGATATTGTCAGTTCCCACGACCGTGATGGAATCATCAGCTATTTGATCATGGGTAAAGACAGCTTCAACAAATCGGGCTTGGAAGTTACCACCATTGTCATCGAGATAAGTTATTCTCCATATATCATTGGCCGATAATGGGTTAGCCATAAGATAATCAGCTAACGATGTTGTTGTTGGGTCACCATTGCCATCAAGTAAAAAGATTGCGCTGTAATCAATTTCGGCTTTCATTAGGCCTGAATCAGCATCGAAGCTCCAAGTAATAACCCCATCAGCATCATTCTCTGGGATCACTTCAAAGACTGCGCTACCAATTGTTAATCTAACCGATACCTCATTTTCTCTAGCGTTACCTGCATTACCACCCTGCTCTGAGACTGGTACTGGGAAAGCAAATGGCGCCTGTTGAAAATCAGTAAATAGCTGCAATGAACCACTTGCTGGATCTGAGTTCATCGCGTTGGCAAATAGCTCACTAATAACTAAGTCAGCATCTTGATCATTACCAGAGGTAAGTGGACTTGAACCATTACCAATTTGTACTGTTTGATCTGCCAAGCTGTTTGTAGGTACGGAGTGGATGATGAATTCACCATCAATAGAGTCACTACCTGAGTTCACTGTAAAAGTGAGTGACAAGTCAATTTGATAATCTACTTCTCCGTTATCTCCAGGAACGTAGATTAATGTTTCTAATTCAGCTGCACTAAGCCCTGGCGGGTTATCAAAATCAATTAAAGTGAGGGTGTTTTGACCATCGATCATATAGTAAATACTACCTAACTCAACGCTCGGGTCTAAGTTTGGTGTAAGTAGCACTAACGCTAAGTTAGTAATTGTTATTGTATCGTTTATATCTATATCAGTAGGTTTAGTCACAAGTAGTGGATAACCGCTTAGATAAGGGTCGGTAATCTCACTGACAGCGGCGGGAACCCAGATCTCTTTAGCAAACTCTCCTTCAATAGCATCATTTACGCCATTGATCGTAATGGTGACTATTTCAGTGTCATATGCACCATTTAAATCGGTAGCCGTTACATTAAAACTGAGTGTAATAGATTCAGTAATCCCTAAAAACTGAATCAATTCATTTGAAATACTAAAGTCCCAACTATCTTGGTCGCTGCTGAAACCTGCAATCAACTGATTGATCTGGTCTTGGGTTAATACGTCACTGAGAACACCGCCACTCCATTGAATATCATTATTGTAAAGAGAAGTCACACTCGCAGTATCGCCAGTATCAACGTCAGTGAAACTTAATATTCCTGTATCACTGATTAGTTGATTGACGACGTTTAGATCTTCGGTGACTTCACCAGAGGTATCTATAGTGAGTACCGGAATATCGTTGGTGCCGGTGACAGTCACGGTGACAATTTGAGTGCTGAATGCACCAAACTCATCGGTGACGGTGACCAAGAAAGTCTCGTCGTGGGTTTCACT